>JAKAPO010000050.1 GCA_021807065.1 bacterium | reverse complement strand
CGGCCATGTCCGCTTACAATCCGTTTCTCCCGGGAAGACATACCGGTTACGTCGGTGCTAGCCTCGACGGATCGATTCGCCTCGTCGATGCCGGCGCGCTCGACACCGCCGCCGTGATCGCGGACGCATCGCAAGATTGGGTCGCTCCGCGGCACACGATCGTTCGTCCGGGAGGCCCCATCAAGCACGTCATCTACATCATCAAAGAGAACCGCACGTACGACCAAGTCCTCGGCGATCTCCCCGGCGCCGACGGCGATCCGGGGCTCGTGTGGTTCGGCGAACGGATAACGCCGAATCAACACGCTATTGCGCGGCGCTTCGGCATCTTCGATCGCACGTTCGCCGACGCTCAGATCAGCGCCGACGGGCATAACTGGTCGACCGCCGCGATCGCAAACGATTACGTCGAGCGGTTCTGGCCTCAGAACTACAGCGGACGCGATCCGATCTACGATTTCGAAGACGGCGACGTTGCCGGCGTCCCCCATAACGGGTTTCTGTGGGACGACGCGGCTCGAGCCGGTATTACGTATCGCGACTACGGCGAGTTCGTCGAGATACCGTCGAAGCCGAACACTATCGTCGTTTCGCACATGCTGCATCTTGCCGACGGCCACGTTGCGCCGCACTACCCGGGCTGGAACCTCGAGATCAGCGATCAAGTTCGCTACGAAGCGTGGAAGGCGGAGTTCGACGATTACGTCGCACACCAGGACCTGCCGCAGCTCGAAATCATTCGCTTGCCTAACGACCACACGATGGGAACCCGTCCGGGAGCGCTTACGCCGCAGGCATACGTGGCGCAGAACGACTACGCGCTCGGCGAAATCGTCGATGCCGTCTCGCATTCGCCGTTTTGGGCGACGACCGCGATCTTCGCCATCGAAGACGACGCCCAGAACGGCCCCGATCACGTCGACGATCAGCGCACGACGCTCTATATCGCGAGCCCCTACGCCTTACCCGGAACGCACCACCACGATTACACGACCGCATCGGTGCTGCACACTATCGAGATTCTGCTCGGCATGAGGCCTATGACGATCTACGACGCGATCGCTCCGCCGCTCTACGCAGCCTTTGCGCTGCAGCCCGTAAGCCTCCAGCCGTACGACGTCATTGCACCGAAGATCGACGTCCACGCGCGCAACTCGCGCACGGCATACGGCGCCGCGGAGAGCATGCGGTTGAACTTCAGCCAGGCAGACGAAGCCGATCCCGCAACGCTCAATGACATCTTGGAACACGCCGCAGGACGGGTGAGGCCGTAAGCGCGAGCCCGCCTTGACATATTTAGACAGTTCGCTTACTATCTATACATGAAACGCGCTGCCTTTCTCGGCGCCGCAGGGTGTGCGGTCGCCGGCGCGACGATGCCGCGAATCGCGCGTAGCGCGGAGTCCGACTACCAACTGTCCACGGCGACCGGCGTCATCGACGGAACGCTGGAGACCATCGCGACCACGCCGGCACCCGTTGTCTTGATCATCGCCGGATCGGGTCCGACCGACCGCAACGGGAACGCGCTCGCTCTAGGGCTCGATGACAATGCCTACAAGCTGCTCGCTGCGGATCTCGCGCAGAAAAACATTGCGTCGCTGCGTTACGACAAGCGCGGTATCGGGAAGAGCGCCGCTGCCGGATCTTCAGAGCAGAAGCTGCGCTTTGAAAACTACATCGACGACGCGGCTGGTTGGCTACGCAAACTCCGCGCCGACGGGCGATTCTCGAAGATCGTCGTCGCGGGTCATAGCGAGGGCTCGCTGATCGGTATGATCGCCGTGCAACGCGCGCCTGCCGACGCGTTCGTCAGCCTCGAAGGTGCGGGGCGACCGGCCGCAGTCGTCTTGCGCGAGCAACTCAAACCCAAACTGCCGCCCCAGCTCTACGCGCAGGCCGACGCGATCATCACCTCGCTGCAAGACGGCACAACCGTTGCCGAGGTCCCCGCCGAACTGATGGTCCTGTTCCGGCCATCGGTCCAGCCATATCTCATATCATGGTTCAAGTACGATCCCGCCGTCGAAATCGCAAAGCTGCGCATACCCGTCACGATCGTCCAGGGAACGGCCGACGTACAGGTGACGATGGCGGACGCGCGTGCGCTGCAGGCAGCCGACCCGTCGGCAAGACTGGTCGTGGTGCAAGGTATGAATCACGTCCTCAAATACTCCCCCGACGTCTCGAGCGAAGCTGCTATCCTGAAGGGCTATCAGGATCCGTCGCTGCCGGTCGATTCCCAGGTCGTCGATGCAGTCGCCGCCGCCGCGCGCGGATCCCGGCGCTGAGACAGGAGCACGTCTTCAAGGCGCTGGCCGATCCGAGCCGGCGCCGTATCATCAAGATTCTTCAGAAAGGATCGCTAACCGCCGGTGAGATCGGGCAGAAGTTCAACTTCACAGCCGCATCGCTGTCGCATCATCTCGCCGCGCTCAAAGCGGCCGACCTCGTACGCTCGGAGCGCCGCGGTCAGAACATCGTTTACTCGCTCAACACATCGGTGGTAGAGGACTTGGCGACGCATCTCCTGGATCTTCTCGGCGTGCGCGAAGAACATCGCCGATGACGCGCTCTCGCGCTGCGCTCGTCGCTCTCGGCTTGACCGCGATTTCCGCCGGCATCAGCGCCTGGGCATACCCGCATGCACCTGCGATCGTACCAACACACTGGGACGCCGCCGGCCATGTCAACGGCTACATGCCGAAGTTTTGGGGCCTCGCCATCTGGCCGCTGACGATTGCCGGAACCCTTCTGCTCATGCTCGTCCTGCCGACGATCTCACCGAAAGGATTTCGCATGGAATCCTTCGCGAACGTCTACTATCTCATCGTTATCGTCATCGCGGCCGTGCTGTTGATCAACGAGGTTTTCGCCGTACGCGCCAGCTTGGGCACGGGCATGCCGGTCGGTAGCGCCGTGCTGTTGCCTATCAGCGTTCTCTTCCTCATCCTCGGAAATTACATGGGCAAACTCAGGAAGAATTTCTTCATAGGCGTCCGCACGCCGTGGACGCTCGCCAGCGACGAAGTATGGTTGCGAACCCATCGCTTCACGGGTCATCTCTTTACGATCGGCGGACTCGTCCTGATTCCCGTCAGCATATTCGTCGGCGCCGTACCGGGCACGGCCCTTGGTATTTGGGGTGCGATCGTCGTCGCGATGGTTATCGCACCGATTCTCTATTCGTTCATCGCGTATCGGCAGATCGAAGGCTTTTCCGACGACGGTTAGTGGCGGGAGCGCTTAGTGCGGATGAAATTGAGTAACTCCGGCAGCGGCTTGGCGTTCAGAATCTGATCCTTGGTTAGGCCCGCACGACGCGCTTGGCCGAGCGCAAGTTCGACGCCTTCGAGCGCTTCGACGCGATGCGCGTCGCTGTCCAGAGCGAAGGTAACTCCGAACGTTGCGGCGTGGCGCGCCATCGTACCAGAGAGGTCGAGCCGCGGCGCTTGGCCGTCGATTTCGAGCGCCGTCCCCGTTCGCGCGGCTGCACTGAAAACCGCGTTCAGATCGAACTCGTAACCCTCGAACTCTCCGAAGCGGCGTCCGGTCGGATGCCCGATGATCGTAACGTACGGATTCTCGCACGCGCGCACGATGCGCCGCGTGATGGCATCGCGCGATTCATGGAAGCCGGTGTGGATGCTCGCGATGACGAGATCGAATTGGGCGAGCACCTCGTCCGAGTAATCGAGCGATCCGTCTTCGAGCACGTCGACCTCGCTTGCGTGCAGCGTGTGGATGGCGTAATTCCCGCGAAGCGACTCGATGACGTCTTTTTGCTCGCGCATGCGCTGCGCCGACAGGCCGAAGCGCCCGCGCCCCGGAGAATGGTCGCTGATCGCATGGTACTCGTAGCCGCGTGCCGCGGCAGCCTCGATCATCTCCTCTAGTTCATCGCGCCCGTCGCTCCACGTCGTGTGCATGTGCAAATCGCCGCGAACGTCTTCGATCTCAACGAGCTTGGGCAACGTTCCTTTCAGCGCAAGATCGACTTCGTCCAAACCGCTGCGTAGCTCCGGAGCGATGAAATCCATGCCCATGTGCGCGTAAACTTCGGCCTCCTCCGCAGTCGTGAATATGCCGCCCGAGGCGAGGTCGAGAATGCCGTTCTCCGAGACCCGTAGTCCCTTGCGGACCGCATACTCTCGAACCTTGATGTTGTGGCCGCGCGAGCCGGTGAAATGCTGCAAGAGATTGCCGTACACATGAGGCGGCAACACGCGAAGGTCGATCTGCAAGCCGCCGGCGAGCCATATGCTGGCCTTGGTCGACCCTTCGGCTAACACGGCTTCGGCGCGCTCCCACGACGCAAAGCGTGCGATCACCGCCTGTGGGTCCTCCGCGGTGCAGACCAGGTCGATGTCGCCGACGGTAACCTCCTGGCGGCGCATGCTTCCCGCCGGTAGCAACCGGTGAACGGGCGGCCCCTCCGCCATGTAGTCCATGACCTCTCGGGCGATGCTTCGTGCTCGCGCAAGCGGGGTGCGCAGCACCCGCGCTTTGTATGCCAGGAGATTGCGACGCCAGTTGGCCAGCGTTTTCACACCGAGGCGCGGCGCGTCGTCGAGCCTGCCCTCGCGTAGCGCGCGCTCGAGATCGTCGAGCGACGCGATGCCGAATTTGTCGAAGAGCATCGCGGCGCTCTTCGTGCCGATACCATCGACGTTCAGCACTTCGAGAATCGTCGGTGGGAAGCGCTTGTGGAGGACCTCGAGCGGCTCGGCCGTGCCCGTCTTCAGGAGCTGCTCGATCACCGCGCCGATTTTCTTGCCGATGCCGGGGAGACGAAGGTGCTTGCCGCTTGCCACGAGCTCGGCGAGCGGCGGAGCATTCTCGATGCTTGCCGCCGCTTTTTCATAGGCCATGTATTCGTAGAAGGGCTGCCCCGCCATCTCGGCCAGGGTGCGAATCTCGATCAGCTTCGCGGCGATCTCGCCATTGCTCAACCCCAAGTTGCTTCGCAACTTGGGGACCCCTATCATTTGAACAGCACCCGGCGCGTTGCGCCTACGCGCCCCCACTAACGTGGGTCCCTACTCACGCGAGCATCACTGACGGACGCGCACTGCTCCGTATCGAAGCAGGCGGGCCATGAAGCCACGGCTCGATCCCTCGATCTTCAACCTTCCCGTCGAGAAGATGCGCACCGGTTACTATTCCGACACCTACTTCAATCGCTCGCGCGACATCCTCGAGCGAGACGGCCGCCATCCCACGCTACGGATGCAGGTCTTCCAACGCAGCGAGAGCGCGGTCCTGTGCGGTATTGACGAGTCGCTCGCAATTCTCAAGCTCTGCAGCGGCCGCGAGCGCGGAGGAAAATGGGAAGACGGGTGGCCGTCGCTGCATGTCTACGCGTTGCCGGATGGTTCGAGCATAGGATCCTATGAAACCGTGATGATGATCGAGGGGGATTACGCGCTCTTCGCGCATCTCGAGACGTGCTATCTCGGCGTGCTGACGCGGCGCACTCGCATTGCGACGAATGCTCGTGACATCGTAAGGGCAGCCGGCGGCAAGACCGTTCTGTTCTTTCCCGCGCGTTTCGACCATCATCTCGTGCAGACGGGCGATGGTTATGCAGCATATATCTCGGGTGCACTCGGCGTCTCGACCGACGCCAACGCCGAATGGTGGGGTGCCCGCGGGATCGGCACGGTTCCGCATGCGCTCATCGCCGCTTACGGCGGCGACACCGTGCTCGCAACGCAAAAAGTCGCGCAGTATGCCGAACCCCATGCCCAAATCATCGCGCTCGTCGACTTCGACAACGACTGCGTCGCCACGAGCCTCGCTTGCGCGCGCGCGCTTCGCGAACGTCTCTGGGGCGTGCGCCTCGACACATCACGCACGCTCGTCGACAAATCACTTTGGAATCAAATGGGGACGTTCAACCCGACCGGCGTCTGCCCGCAACTCGTTTGGAACGTACGCCACGCCCTCGACGCCGAAGGTTTTCATCGCGTGCGCATCGTCGTGAGCGGTGGGTTCGACCCGCCGCGCATCGCAGCATTCGAATGCGCGAAGGTGCCCGTTGACGCCTATGCAGTCGGAAGCGCCTTCTTTGAAAACAACGGACAGTTCGATTTCACGGCAGACATCGCGGCGGTACGCGAAAACGGCGAATGGCTGCCCTGCCATAAGGTGGGCCGCCCCGAACGCCCGAATCCGCGATTGGAATTAGTGGAGATGTGAGCTACTGCTGTAACAAGCATGGACATAACGGGACCGGCGATACGCAACCTTGCGCGAGACGGGCTCCATTGGCGTCACCGTATCGGGCGAGAGTTCCATGCGGGCGGCCGTGTGATCGCGGTTGCGGGCGCTGCGGCGCGTCACCACCAGCCGACGGCGAGAGACGCCGTATGGATGGAGCACTGCGCCGCTCTTTGGTAGCTACGCGACGGGAACGGCGGTCGCCAATTTCTCCAGCATCGTACGGCTGAACTGCGGTAAATCTTCGCCGCCTCGCGTAGAGACCCAATTCGAATCTTGCACGGTGGGTTGATCGCGATAAAGTCCGCCCGCGTTGCGGATATCGTCGGCGATCGAACGCGCACCGGTGAGCTGGCGCCCGCGGACGACCTGCGACGAGATGAGGACCTGTGCGCCGTGTCCGATCGAGAAGATGGGTTTCTTCATCGCTTCGAACTCTCGCACGATGCGCTGCACCTCGCGGCTGGTGCGAATGCGGTCGGGAGAAGTTCCGCCCGGAACCAGGAGCGCGTCGAAATCTTCGGCCGTACAATCCGCCACGAGCTCTTCGGCACGCGAAGAGCCGCCATCGTCGAGTCCCCTCTTTCCGCGAATGCGCTGCCGCGAGCGATCGTCGACCCCGACGATCGTCACTACCGCGCCGGCCTCCTCCAGCGCGCGGCGGGACTCTACGAGATCGAGCTCTTCGTACCCGTCGCCGATCAGCGCGGCGACTCGCTTTCCTTCTACTCCCTGCATCGCGGCCTACTGTTCCGCCATTTTAGCCGAATATCCCTCGGATCAGTCCGCCGTCGATAGCGATGGTTTGCCCGGTCACGTAGCGCGCGCCTTCGCCGCACAGAAAGGCAACGAGCGGAGCGAACTCCTGCGGCGAAGCCACGCGCCCGATTGGAATCTCGCGCTCTGCGGCTCGCGACATCTCCTCGTCGGTTCCATAGAGTTCACGCAGGCGGTCGGTTGCAACGCGCCCGGTCGCGATAGCATTGACGGTTATGCCGTCGCGCGCGATTTCACCGGACAGCGTCTTCAATGCGGCAACGAGAGCGGTGCGGAAAGCATTGGAGAGCACGAGATTCGGTATCGGCTGCCGTACCGCCGTCGAGGTCAGTGCGACGATACGTCCCCAGCGCTTATCGCGCATAGAAGGCACGACTCCGTCGATCAGATCGAGCATTGCCCGCAAAGTCGTCTGATATGCCGCATCCCAGTCGGCCGGCGCTGTCTGCCCGTACGTTCCCTGCCTTGGTCCGCCGCCGTTGGCAACGAGGACATCGACGTTGCCGAAGGCATCGTTCACTCCATCCAACATAACGCGAATGCTCGGGCGATCCGCGAGGTCGACCTTGAACGCGCGCACCTCGCTCGCTCCGGCGGCGCGAGCCCGCTCGGCAACCTCTAGGAGCTTATCTTGACGCCGCGCGGCGAGCGCGAGCTGCACCCCCTCGGCCGCAAGCGCCAGGGCGACCGCCGCACCGAGTCCAGCGCTGGCGCCGGTGACCAATGCTACTTTTCCGCGTATCCCTAAATCCATAAGCGTTGCTCCCCTTGCGGCCCCTTCGCGGCCCTGGTATAGTAGCCCGGTCGTGCCCCTCGCAAAAGAGCAGAAAGCGGAGATCGCCACACGATACGGCCGCAATCCAAAAGATACCGGCTCCGCCGAAGTGCAGATCGCGGTCCTCACCGCGTCCATCAATCAGCTGACCGAACATTTACGCACCCACAAAAACGATTACCACAGCCGCCGCGGCCTCTTACTGCAAGTCGGCCGGCGCCGCGGCCTGCTCAACTACTTACAGCGCACCGACATCGAGCGCTATCGCAAGCTCATCGCCGATTTGGGGTTGCGCCGCTAGTTCCTCAAGTTGAGTTTCGTCACGACTCAGTAACCTATTGCCGAGCCTTGCGGGGTGCGGCGGTCGCTGCCACCTTCGAGCAGATGCGTAAGCGGATCGACAACGATCGCTTGCGCCGATCCCCACGATTCAAACTCGTGCAGCTTGTATCCGTCGGATTCCAGCGGGAGCATGACCGTGGCCGAGAGCGCGCCCGGTTCGTACTGGATCTCGTCGGGCAGCCACTGCATGTGAATCCGCGGTGCGTCAACCGCCTGCGCGACGTTCATATGATAGTCGAGCACGTTCGAGAGCGTCTCGAACACGATCGTAATGATTCGCCCGCCGCCTGGGCTCCCCGTTATCATGAACAGCTTGCCGTTTCGCGTGACGATGGTCGGCGCCATCGAGGAGAGCGGCCGTTTTCCCGGCGCAATCTCGTTCGCGGTGCTCTGCACGAGCCCATACATGTTCGGAGTTCCTGGCTTCGACGTGAAATCGTCCATCTCGTCGTTCAAGACCACGCCGTCCACCTCGATACCGGCGCCGAAGTAATCGTTGAGCGTGTACGTCACCGCCACTGCGTTCCCGTGCGCATCGACGATCGAGTAGTGCGTGGTCTGCGCGTGTTCGCGATCGATCACGCCGGCGCCGGGACGAATGTCGCGCGAGGGCGTCGCCCGCCGCGGAGCAATCGTGGAACGCAGTCTCGCGAGGTACGCCGGAGCAAGCAGCTGGGCCGCGGGATCGCGCACGTACGCCGGATCTCCGAGAAATGCGTTACGGTCAGCATACGCCCGCCGCTCCGCTTCGACGACGTAATGCGTCTCGCGCGTTCCATGCCATGACCAGTGCGAGAGCGGATAGGGCGCGAGGATGCCGAGCATCTCGCAGAGCGTCACCCCTCCCGAACTCGGCGGCGGCGCGAGTATCAAGTCGAAGCCGCGATACGTGCAATGCATCGGCACGCTCTCGACGACGCGGTAATGGGTAAAGTCTCGCACTGTCAAGATGCCGCCGCCTTTTTCGCTCGCGGCGACGATGGCGCGCGCAATTGTGCCGCGGTAGAACGCATGCGTGCCGTCGCGCGCGATGAGCGCGAGGGTCGCGGCCAAACCGGGCCGGCGCACGTAACCGTCGTGCACCGATAGCCATCCCACACGATCGCCCGGAACGAGACGAAAGCCCATACGCGCAAGACGTATTGCCGGCGCCATCAATGCGGCGCGTGACATCGTTCCGTACTCGCGACGCGCGGTTTCGAGTCCCAACACGGTTCCGGGAACGCCGACCGCTAGCCAACCCTTCCGCGACCGTTGCGGTATCGGATTGCCACGGGCATCGAGATACATGTCGCGTGTCGCGCGAAGCGGCGCCTCCTCTCGAAAGTCGATGAACCGCTCCTTACCATCGTTCATGCGGATCAGCATGAAGCCGCCGCCTCCGATGTTGCCGCAGCACGGATCGACAACGGCCAACGCGTAGCCGACCGCCACGGCCGCGTCGACTGCATTTCCGCCTCGACGGAGGACGGAAAGCCCCACCTCAGAGGCGAGGTGCTGCTCGGTCACGACCATCGCGTGCGCGGCCGTGACGGGTCGCGCGTCGCGCCAGTTGACGGGCGGCGCTGCGCTCACCGTAACGAGCATGAGGGTAGCGAGCGGTAGTTGCAGGAGTCTCATTTTTCGCTCATTCGCACAGCAGCGAAGGTCCACCCGGCGGTCAACCCGAACAGCCGGAGGTTCAATAACAGACAGAAGATAGAAAGTTAGGAGTAATCGTGCCCGAATCCGTTACACTTACGGTCGGCGGGCGCACGATGGTCATCGAAACGGGTGAAGTCGCGAAGCAAGCAAACGGCTCCGCATTAGTTCGATATGGGGACCAAAACGTCGTGCTCTGCGCCGTCACTGCCTCGGAGCATCCTCGCGAAGGCATAGACTTTTTCCCGCTGACCTGCGATTTCGAAGAGCGCATGTATGCCGCCGGAAAAATTCCCGGGGGTTACATCAAGCGCGAAGGCCGGCCGCCGGAGCACGCGGTGCTCAGCTCGCGTCAAATCGATCGGCCGATTCGTCCCCTCTTTCCCGAGGGCTTCCGTAACGACGTGCAAATCGTCGCGACCGTTCTCTCCATCGATCCGGAACTCGACGCCGACGTC
This sequence comes from bacterium, assembly GCA_021807065.1. Taxonomy (GTDB): domain Bacteria; phylum Vulcanimicrobiota; class Vulcanimicrobiia; order Vulcanimicrobiales; family Vulcanimicrobiaceae; genus Tyrphobacter. The sequence goes on along the minus strand of JAKAPO010000050.1, from coordinate 581 downwards.
ATCGGCGTCTGCGCGGCCGGCGCCGCACTGGCGCTGTCCGACATTCCTTTTGAAAAGACCGTCGCGGCCGTTCGCGTCGGTCGTGACGAAGACGGCAGCTATACCTGCAATCCAACGCTGCCGCAGTACGAGAGCGGTGGCATGGACATCGTCATCGCGGGGACTGCCGATGCCGTGATGATGGTCGAGGGCGGCGGCAACGAGATCTCGGAGGAAAGCTTCCTCGGCGCTGTCGCCTTTGCACACGACGAGATCAAGAAGATCGTCAAAGCCATCGATCAACTTGCCAAGAAAGCGGGCAAGGAGAAACGCGAGTTCCCCGTGCACACTCCGGACGCCGATCTCGAAAAATGGGTGCGCAAGAACTTTGGAAAGGACATTGCGAAGGCGGTGCGCATCGTCGAGAAAGATGAGCGGGGACGTGCCTTCGCGAAGTTCGCGGTGGAAGAAGCGCGCGAGCGTTGCGGCAAGAAAGACGATAACGTTCGCGCGCTACTCGAAGAGGCGCACGGAGCGAAAGACTTCGCCAAGATCGTCAAGGCGCTCGAGGAAGAGGAATTGCGCACGATGGTGGTCGACGA
>JAKAPO010000049.1 GCA_021807065.1 bacterium | reverse complement strand
AGCACACCGTGTCGAGCGCGCGAGCGCGGGCCTCGGACGAAGCGGCTGATATCGCCGCGAAGTACTCGGCGCAAACGAAGGCGATCGTGGAGGAGGCAGCGGCCACCGTGGCCGGCGAGATCGAGGCGGCGCGCGGCGGAATGGAAGGGATCGTGCGGCAGATTTCCGATCTGATGATCGAGCGCGTCCTTCCCGAGAAGGTTGGATCGTGAGCGCTCAAACGTACCTCACGATAGCGATCTGGAGCCAGGTGATCTCTGCGGCCGTCTTCATCGCTGCGCTCGTCTATATGTGGCGCCGCTTCATTCAACCGGTCGTGCTCGCCGCCCAGCAGCGCAGTAACCAGCAGATTGCAGAGGCCGAGCGCCATCGAGACGATGCAAAGGCGGCATTAACGGCGCTGCAAGAACAGATCGAGGGCGCCAAGCGGGACGCCGAGCTGATCCGCGCCCGCGCAGAACGCCAGGCTGCGTACGAGCGCAACGGGATCATTGCGGAGGCCACCGACTCCGGCGAACGTCTCGTCCGCAACGCGCGCGGTGAGCTCGACCGCGCCCGAGCGGCGGCGCGCGAACGGCTGCGCGGCGAACTGTTGGCGCGGGCGCTCGAATCGGCTAACGCGGGTGCGGCGCGACTGATAGACACTTCCGTAAACGAGCGACTCGTGCACGGCTTCCTCTCGTCGTTGGAACGGAGCAATGGTTAATCGCACGCTGGCGCGCAGGTACGCAACGGCCGTTTACGAACTTGCGACGTACGAGGCTGCGATCGATCGCATCGGCGCGGATTTGGAACGCATCGTGCGGAGCATTGAAAGCGACGAAGAGACGAAGCGCTTCTTTCTCGCGCCGGTCGTAGATCGGTATGAAAAGGAGCGCGCGCTTACAAAAGCCTTTGCGGGCCGCGTCGAAGAGATCGCGCTTCACGCGCTCTTGCTGCTGGTACGCAAACACCGGGAAGCGCTGCTGCGGCCGATGCTCGAAGAGTATCATGCGCTCGAGGTGAGCGGCCGCGGGCTAGAGCCCCTGGTCGTCACGTCGGCCCGGCCGCTGGGCAAGGAAGAGCTGGAAAGGATCGTCAGACGTATCGAGGGTATCTACGGCCGGCGCTTTGAGGCGCGATTGCGCGTCGATCCCGGCGTTATCGGCGGATTGCGCATCACGATGGGTGACCGCCGCGTCGACGGTACCGTCGCCGGCCGTCTCGAACAGCTGGCTCGCACCCTCAACGTACCGCTATAAGAAGGTAGAAGATCTTGATCAACGCAGACGAAATCGCGGGGCTCCTCAAGTCGCAGATCGCTTCGTTCAAGTCGCAACTTCGCGAAGACGAGGTAGGTACCGTCATCGCCGTGGGCGCGAATCTCGCGCGCGTCTACGGACTTCGAGGCGTGCGTTTTTCCGAATTGGTCGAATTTCCAAACGGCCTGCAAGGCGTCGCGCTCAATCTCGAAGACGATAATGTCGGCGTCGTCATCATGGGTTCCGATCAGGAGATCCAAGAGGGCGATAAGGTGCGCCGCACCGGGCGTATCGCCTCGGTTCCCGTAGGCGAAGCAATGCTGGGACGCGTGGTCGATCCTCTTGGGCGGCCCGTCGACGACAAAGGGCCGATCCAGACGTCTCGATTCCGTACGATCGAGAACACGGCGCCGACGGTCGTGCAGCGGCAACCGGTCTTTCAGCCGTTGCAGACAGGCATCCGCGCGATCGACGCGCTCATTCCCATCGGGAAAGGTCAGCGCGAGCTCATCATCGGCGATCGCTCGACGGGCAAGACCGCGATCGCGATCGATACGATCATCAATCAAAGAGGGCGCAACGTCTTCTGCATTTATGTCGCCGTCGGTCAAAAGAACTCAACCGTCTCGGCGATCTCGCAAGTGCTCGAACAGAAGGGGGCGACGGAATACACGACCATCGTTACCGTGAGCCCTTCGGATGCGGCCGCGCTGCGGTGGATCGCACCGTTCGCCGGTTGTGCGATGGGCGAGGAGTTGATGTACGCCGGGAAAGACGTCCTTATCATTTACGACGACCTCACCAAGCACGCGCAATCGTATCGCGAGATGTCGTTGTTGCTACGGCGCCCGCCCGGCCGCGAGGCTTATCCCGGCGACGTCTTCTATCTGCATTCGCGGCTGCTCGAGCGCGCTGCGAAGCTGAGCGAAGAGATGGGCGGCGGATCGATGACGGCGCTACCGATCATCGAAACGCAGGCCGGAGATTTCTCCGCGTACATCCCGACGAACGTCATCTCGATTACCGACGGGCAGATCTACCTGACGCCAAGCCTATTTTTCCAAGGTATTCGTCCGGCGGTCGACGTCGGGCTCTCCGTTTCGCGCGTCGGCGGCGCCGCGCAGACGAAGGCGATGAAATCGGTTGCCGGGCAACTAAAACTCGAGCTAGCGCAGTACCGAGACCTCGCGGCGTTTGCCAAGCTCGCGAGCGACCTCGACAAGGCGACCCAAATGCAACTCGTGCGCGGCGAGAAGCTCACGGAATTGCTCAAACAGCCGCAATATCAACCGCAGCCGTTTGAGGATCAGGTGATTCTCCTCTACTCCGGGACGCAAGGCTTCGTCAACGACATCGCGACCAGCCGGCTGCAAAACTGGGCATCGGGCGTCATCGAATTCATCCACGAGAGATACGCGGAAATACCGAGAGCGATTACCAAGTCAGCGCAGCTCTCCGACGATGTAAAGAAAAAGCTCGACGCCGCACTTGCGGAGTTCAACAAGACCTTCTAGCAATGGCAACCGTACGCGAACTACGCGATCGCATTCGATCGTTGAAGAACACGCAGCAGATCACCAAGGCGATGAAACAGGTGGCTGCCGCGAAAATTCGCCGTGCCGAGGCGGCGCAGAGACGCGCTCGGCCGTGCGCGGAGGCAATTTCTGAAATGCTGCGACGGCTCAGCGCCGAGGTTTCGGAGTCGAGCGTCGCGCACCCATTCTTTAAGGATGGGAACCCTGCTGCAGTGCCGGGCGTCATACTTATGACGGCCGACAAGGGATTGGCTGGCGCCTTCAACTCCAACGTGATACGAGCAGCGGAATCATACGCGCAGCAGAATCACGGCGCAACCTTCTACACCATTGGCATCAAAGCGCGGAACGCAGTGAGGCGGATGGGCCAGAGCGAACACCCAACCTGGACGTTAGCGGGCGACAAGCTTGAGACTGCGCGCGCGGTTGCCGCTCGTGCGGGTGAAGACTTTGCCGAGGGCAGGATCAGCCGATTGGTTCTGATTTCTTCAAGATTCATCTCGATGATGTCACAGAAGCCGGAGGTCATACCGCTGCTACGGGTACCTCGTCATTTCGTGGTGTCGCCGGCGGGCCGAGAAAGTGAGAAGCCGCAGCTACGCGGTGCGGTCGAGTTCCTACCGTCGCCCGAATTCGTGCTCGCTCGCCTCTTGCCGAAGTACCTCGAGTTTACGATTTTCTCGACGATGCTCGAGACCGATGCGGCGTTCTTTGCGGCACAGCTGATTGCGATGAGCAACGCCACCGACAATGCGGGCAAGGCTATCGACGAGTTAACGATCGCGATGAACAACGCCCGCCAAGCGGCGATCACGAAGGAACTACTCGAAGTGGTCGCGGGGGCAGAGGCTTTAGCGGGATGATCGCTTCTCGGCGTCGCGTCGCCTCGGACACGCTCCGTTCACCGTCCATGGCTCGCTTCGCTCTGTTCGTCGCGCGAAAAGCAAGCTTGGCAACGCGCATCCCGCGCGACTCGGGCTCCTCACCGCGGTCGTTAGCTGCGCGATGCCGATTGCGACTATCCCGCTAAATCTTGGAAGGTTAGGAATTACGAATGCCACAAGCTACAGGAAAAGTCGTGCAAGTGCTCGGGAACGTCGTTGACGTCGAGTTTACCGCCGAGACGCTGCCGAAGATCAATGACGCGCTGCAGGTTCGGGTCAACGAAGACACCGCAAAGGGGAATGGCGCGAAGCCGGCATCGCAACTCGGCGGTACCGCGATGCAGGAGCGGCTGCTGACGCTCGAAGTGCAGGACGAACTTGGCAATAACCAGGTGCGCTGCCTCGCCATGGGTTCGACCGATGGACTCGTGCGCGGTGCGGCCGTCGTCAATACCGGCAGCCCGATAACTGTCCCGGTCGGCGAAGGGACGCTGGGACGCATCTTCAACGTTTTGGGCAAGACGATCGACTCCGATGCCCCGGTGAAGGCGGCGGCGGAGTGGCCGATCCACCGGCCTCCACCGGAGTTCAAGTATCAGGAGCCGACGCCGCGCATCTTCGAGACCGGTATCAAAGTCATCGATCTGATGGCTCCGTACACGCGCGGCGGCAAGGTCGGACTTTTCGGCGGCGCGGGCGTAGGCAAGACGGTGTTGATCCAAGAGCTCATCCGCAATATCGCCTACGTGCACAAAGGATTCTCGGTTTTTACCGGCGTCGGCGAGCGCACTCGCGAGGGCAACGACCTTTGGCGCGAGATGAAAGAATCGGGCGTCATCGCGCAGACGACGCTCGTCTTCGGACAGATGGACGAACCGCCGGGCGTGCGATTTCGCGTCGCGCAGACCGGCGTCACGATGGCCGAGTACTTCCGCGACGAACTCAGCGCCGACGTCCTGCTCTTCATGGATAACATCTTCCGCTACATGCAGGCCGGCTCGGAAGTCTCCGCGCTCATGGGACGCATGCCCTCTGCGGTCGGCTATCAGCCGACGCTCGCGAGCGACATGGGAGCGATCGAAGAGCGCATCACCTCGACGCGAAAGGGCTCGATTACCTCCGTTCAAGCAGTCTACGTTCCGGCCGACGATTACACGGATCCGGCAGTTGCCACGACCTTCGCGCATCTCGACGCGACGACCGCGCTTTCGCGTCCGATTTCGGAGCTGGGTATCTATCCCGCGGTAGATCCGCTCGCGTCGAGCTCTCGTATCCTCGATCCGCAGATCGTCGGCGAAGAACACTATCGCGTTGCACGCGGCGTGCAAGAGACGCTGCAACGGTACCGCGATCTGCAAGATATCATCGCGATTCTCGGCGTCGAGGAGTTATCCGAAGAAGATAAAATCGCGGTCGCGAGAGCGCGCCGCATTCAGCGCTTCTTCTCGCAGCCGTTCTTCGTTGCCGAGCAATTCACGGGAAGACCCGGCAAGTACGTCAAACTTCCGGATACCATCGCGTCGTTCAAAGAGCTGCTCGAAGGGAAAGTCGACCGGCTTCCGGAGGGTGCGTTCTTCTACGTGGGCGGCATCGATGAAGTGAAGCAGAACGCCGAGAAGATGGGCGCCTCGGTGTGAGCACGGTTCCTTTCCGGCTGATCACGCCGGCCGAGGTGGTCTTCGAGGGGGAAGCAGAGCTGGTCATCGCCGTTACGACGGAGGGTGAGGAAGGAGTGCTGCCACACCACGCCCCGCTGCTGGCCGTACTGCGCCCGGGTGTCCTTCGGGCCAATGTTCGGGGGGCGGCGGCAAGCGAAAGGTTCGAAGTCGCGACCGGCCCCGGATTCATCCAAGCGCTGCCGGACGCGGTCACGGTGCTCGTCGACGAAGTCGTCCGTTTCGAGGACGTCGACGTTGCCAAGACGCGCGAAGAGTTGGGCGCGGCCTCGGCGGCGCACGATCGCTCCGCCGAGGAGTTCGCACTCGCAAAACTACGCCTCACCGGTCACTAGATGGGAGTTTGCCGGACCTGGGCCATTTTCGGAAGACGGAGATGCGCCTAAGTCCGACGGGCTCCTAGGGTGGGTCTCCCCGAACAGCGTGGAGAACATTCGGGCAACCAATGCTCGATCGTTTAGAGACGACGCTGCGCATTCGCGGTGGCGCTCGATTGGAGGGATCGGTGGCGACGCACGGCGCGAAGAACGCCGCGTTACCAATTATGGCGGCATCGCTGCTGGCTAAGGGTCCGGTGATTCTCCACGGCGTACCGCGCATCACCGACGTTTCGGTGATGTGGTCGCTGCTCGAAGCGCTGGGTGCCCGCATTCGCTACGAAGGCGAACACACGCTGACGATCGACTCAGGAAACGTTACCCAGTATCGCGCGCCCTATACGCTAGTGCGCAAGCTGGCGGCGTCGTTCGATATCGTCGGGCCGCTGCTCGGGAGATTTCGGCGCGCGGAGGTCCCGCTGCCGGGCGGCTGCGTCCTCGGAACGCGAGCGACCGACATGCACGAACAAGCTTTTACCGCTCTCGGTTGCGAGGTTCGCAACGCGCACGGCTATCTAATCGCGAACTGTAAACGTAAGAAACTTCGCGGCGCAAACGTCGAGTTTCGCATGCCGAGCGTCGGTGCGACAAAAAACGCGATGCTCAGCGCCGTGCTTGCTGAAGGTACGACGACCCTGCACAACGTTGCCATGGAACCCGAGGTCGTCGACCTTGCGAACTTTCTTGCGGCGATGGGCGCGAAGGTTGCTGGAGCGGGAAGCGATACGATCGTGATCGACGGCGTGCAAGAATTACGCGGTGTCGAATACGAAATCATTCCCGATCGCATCGTTACCGGGACGTTACTCTTTGCAGGAGCAGTCACCCGAGGGGACGTCACCGTAACCGCGTGCCGTCCCGAACACCTCGGCGCGGCGATCGAGAAACTCTCCGAGTGCGGTGCGATCGTGAGCACTGGCGCGAACTGGGTTCGGCTGCAAGGCGAGAACATCAAAGGCGGTACCGATATCGTAACGGCGCCGTATCCGGGGTTTGCCACGGATCTCCAGCCTCAGGCGGTCGCGTTTCTCTGCACGACACCCGGCCAGAGCGTCGTCGAGGAGTCGATTTTCAACGCGCGGTTTTCGTACGTGAACGAACTCGCACGCATGGGCGCCGACGTCAAGGTCTCGATGGAGAGCAACGCTGCGGTAGTCAAAGGCGTATCCCGCCTCTCCGGTGCTCCCGTCGAGGCGCCGGATATTCGCGCCGGTGCGGGACTCGTCATCGCCGGTCTTGGTGCCTCGGGGGAGACGGAGATCATCGGTTTAGAATACATCGATCGCGGTTACGAACGACTTGCGGAGACGCTCTCCGAGCTGGGAGGACAAGTACTGCGCTCGAGCGGTATCACGCAGTTCGTCGAACCGTCGGCGATCTTCGAAACGAGCGAATACCCCCGCGTCAACACGGTCGCGTGACTATTTTCCCTACTTCCTGAACTAAGGTTTCTCATATTTTGGACATTGGAATAGACCTGGGCACGGCCAACGTTCTCGTGCACGTCAAGGGCAAGGGCATCGTCTTGCGCGAGCCCTCGGTCGTCGCGAAGGACATGAACAACGGAAGAGTGCTTGCCATCGGCGAGGAGGCCCGGCAGATGCTCGGCAAGACGCCGGCGCACATTGCGGCCATACGCCCTCTGCGCGACGGCGTCATCGCCGATTTCGAAGTTACCGAAGCGATGCTTGCCTACTTCATCAAGAAGGTGACGAAAGACCGCACCTGGTGGTCGTCGCTCGTCAAACCTAGGCCGCACGTGACGATCTGCGTTCCCGCGGAGATCACGAGCGTCGAGGAGCGCGCGGTGAAGGACGCCGCAAAGCTTGCCGGCGCGCGTAGCGTCGACATCGTCGAAGAACCGATGGCCGCGGCGCTGGGTGCCGGGCTCCCAATCGAGGGCCCGTCGGGAAGCATGGTGGTGGATATCGGCGGCGGCACGACTGACGTCGCCGTGATCTCGCTCGGCGGAATCGTCGTTTCGCAGTCGCTGCGGGTTGCGGGAAATAAAATGGACGATGCGATCGTGCGCTACGTGCGGCGCGTCTACAATCTCACGATCGGCGATCGGACTGCCGAGGAGATCAAAATCAAGATCGGCTCCGCCTTCAAGCTCGATCAGGAACTTGCCATGGAGATCCGCGGCCGTGACCTGATCAACGGTCTGCCGAAAACGGTCAAAATCACGAGCGAAGAGGTTCGCGAGGCGCTCTCCGAACCGGTAAGCGCCATCGTCGAGGCGGTAAAATCGGTGCTCGAAAAGACGCCGCCGGAACTTGCCTCCGACATCATCGATCGTGGCGTCATCCTTACGGGAGGCGGCGCACTGCTGCGCGGTCTGGACAAACTGCTCTCCGAGATCACCGGCGTTCCCGCGATCGTCGCGGACGACCCGCTCTCGTGCGTTGCCCTCGGTACGGGGATGCGTGTGCGCATTTAGGCTCCTTGGATAACTACGATGCATGCAGACGCTGGACGTAAGGTGTGAGCGTGTCGACGACGCCGTCGAAGAGGTGGCGCGCGTCATCTTCGCTGGCGGTACGGTCGTCTATCCCGATGAAACGGGTTACGTCGTGGCCGGCGACCCGCAGCGCGCGCAAGCCGTCGCCCGCGTCTACCGGGCTGCCGGAACGAGCGCGCAGTCACGCGTTACGCTCTGCGTTGCCAGTACGAGCGAGTTTCTCGAGTTCGCGCGGGATAATCCGCTCGCGATCTTGGCGTCGAAGCGTCTCTTGCCCGCACCGGTCGTCATGATCGTGCGCCGCCCTGCGTTTTTTGGTGAGGCGCAGACCGCCGGACGGCTGACCATCGGTCTACGCGTGCCGCAGGATCCGCTCGCCGGGGCGATCTTGGAACGATGCGGGCCCTTGATGTCGTGCAGCGTCGACCACGCGGCGTTGCCGACAGCCGATCTCGTGGTCGAACGCGGAGAGATTGGGGGCGGCGTCGAAACTTCAGTGGTCGATCTCACCGGTGCACGAGCGCGCCTTCTTCGAGAGGGGGCGGTGCCGTTCGACAGGCTCGTCTCACGGTTGGGCCCGATCGACCGCCAACATAAATGACTCGCATTCGAAACGTTGTCTTGCTCGCCGCGATCGCCGCGGCGGCGATGGCGGCCTCTCCCGCTCCGTTACCGAGCGGTGCGGGGATGATGCTGGGAGTTTGGCATTTGAAGACGAGCTCGCTTGACTGGAACTTCAAGACGGGCGATTTCAGTGCACCGAGTAAAGTGGTCCTTACGCGCCAAGGTGGAGACGTAACCGCCGATAGAGCGAACGGAAACTACACCAAACAGATTGCGACGCTCTACGGTAACGTCGTCATGCACGATCTCAACGGAACTTTTGCCGGTTTGGCTGCGTCGAGCGTCTCTCAACCGCGCGGTCCCGCGACCTTGACCACCGATGAACTGCATATAGACTGGCAAGCGCGGGTTTATACGGCGGTAGGCCACGTGCATTACATTGAAGGGAACACGACGGTCGACGCCGATCGTGGAATGCTCAACGATGTCTCGCACATGCTTTACATCAGCGGCAACGCGCGGGTGACCCAAGGGCTGCGCTCGCTCGTCGCCGACCGCATCGACTACAACACGTTGACGGGGTTGGCGCATGCGCAAGGCAACGTGACGGCGCAGTTTCCTTCCAGCGTGCAGCCGCACATCGCAACGCCCAAACCGATCAGGATTCCCGGAATCCGTCGCACTCCCGCACCCTAGGAGCCTAGCATGATCGCCCCGCTCGCGGCGAGGATGCGTCCGCGTACTCTCGACGAGTTCGTCGGCCAGACCGAGATCGTCGGCCCGGATCGACCGCTTCGCCGGGCGATCGAAAACGACAACGTGCCATCGATGATTCTCTGGGGGCCGCCCGGAAGCGGCAAGACGACGCTGGCGGAGATCGTAGCGCGCAGCACCGGCGCCGAGTTTTCGCGCCTTTCGGCGGTCAGCGCCGGTGTTGCCGATCTGCGGCGCGCCGTAAAGCGGGCAACGGAGCTCAAGCGCATCGGGAAGCGTAGCGTGCTCTTCATCGACGAAATCCATCGCTTCAACAAAGCGCAGCAAGATGCGATACTACCCTATGTCGAGGATGGGACGGTCACGCTGATCGGAGCGACGACGGAGAATCCGTCCTTTGAAGTCATATCCCCGCTGCTCTCCCGGGCGCGGGTCTTCGTGTTCGAAGCGCTGTCCGACCGCGACGTGGGAACCATCGTAGATCGGGCTATTGCGGATGCGCAACGCGGTTTGGGGTCGAGCGTTGCGATCGACGACGATGCGCGCGAGACCTTGATCGGTCTCGCCAACGGCGATGCCCGCTCCGCCCTCAACGCTCTCGAATTCGCTGCGTCCGTTGCGGCGGCGGACCGACGTCGTATCGACCGCCGTCTCATTGTAGACGCAATGCAGCGCAGAACGGTCTACGATAAAGGTGGAGACGTGCATTACGACACGATCTCCGCCTTCATCAAGTCGATCCGCGGCAGCGATCCCGATGCGGCAGTCTACTGGCTTGCGCGGATGCTCGACGGCGGCGAAGATCCGCTGTTCATCGCGAGGCGCCTGGTGATTGCGGCTTCCGAAGATATCGGGCTGGCGGACTCAAAGGGCCTGCAAGTGGCGGTTGCGGCGCAGCAAGCGGTGCACTTCGTGGGGATGCCCGAAGGGTTCTATCCGCTCGCGCACGCAACGCTGTACCTCGCAACCGCGCCGAAGAGCAACGCCGTCGGTAGCACGTACGGCGCGGCGATGAACGACGTGCAAACGACTCGCAACGAACCGGTGCCGTTGCACTTGCGCAACGCGCCGACCGGACTCATGCGCGACCTGGGATACGGCCGCGACTATCATTACTCGCACGACGACTACGACCGCGCGCAGGCGTTTCTTCCTGAGAATTTGCTGGGACGAAAGTACTACGCCCCGCCGAAAGCAAAGCGGCCCGAGTGACCTCGGACCGCTTTTCCCGTTGCTACTTCTCGGAGTGTGCAATGGAGCTTCGCACGCAAGGATCGTAACCTGCTCCCCTTGGAAAGCCCTGTGACGCGAGAGCGAATTTACTTCGATTACGCGGCAACCGCACCGCTGCAGCCCGAAGCACTCGAGGCGATGCTGCCGTTTCTGTCGCAGT
>JAKAPO010000048.1:6654-10903 GCA_021807065.1 bacterium | reverse complement strand
CGCCATGCAGTTTTCGCACTTGTCGTTGCGACCGCGGCCGAACTGCGACCAGTCCGTCTCTTCTAACAGTTCTTTGTACGTTTTCGCGTACGGCGCGTCGCTCATCAGATAGCACGGCCGCTGCCAGCCGAAGACCGTGTAGCACGGAATGCCCCACGGCGTACATTCGAAATCCGTCTTCCCTTCGAGAAAATCGAGGTAGAGTGGCGTGTGGTTGAGACGCCAGCGCTGTCGCCGTCCTTCGCCAAAGGCTTCATGGAAAATCTCGCGCGTGCGCCTCACGCCGAGAAAGTGCTCTTGATCGGGCGCCTTCTCGTAGGCGTACGCCGGCGAGATCTGCATCATGTCGACTTTGAGGTCGTCGTTGAGATAGTCGAGCACGCCAGCAATCGATTCCGCATCGTCCTGCGTGAAGAACGTCGTGTTCGTAAAGACCCGGAACCCTTTTTCTTTTGCGATCTTGATCGCCTCGACGGCCTTGTCGAAAACGCCTTCGCGACAGACGGACTGATCGTGCCGCTCCTTCAGCCCGTCCATGTGGATCATCCAAACGAAGCGCACTGACGGCTTGAACAAGTCGATCTTCTTCTTCAAGAGCAGCGCGTTCGTGCAGAGGAAGACGAACTTGCCGCGCTTGATGAGCGCGTCGACGATCTCTGGCATCTGCTCGTGCACGAGCGGCTCGCCGCCGGCAATCGAAACCATCGGCGCGCCGCACTCTTCCACCGCGGCGATGCACTCTTCGACGGAGAGGCGCTTACGCAGGACATCCGTCGGGTGCTGGATCTTCCCGCAGCCCGCGCAGGCAAGATTGCACTGCAAGAGCGGCTCGAGCTCGAGCAACAGCGGATACTTCTTGATCCCGCGCAGGCGTTTTCCGAGGACGTACTTGCCGACGGCGATTTTTTGCTGGAGCGGCATGCTCATGGCGCCATCTAGTTGCCCCTAAATCCAGCCGACCCCTCCGCCAGAGCCGGCTTGATGGGCCGTAGCACATGTGCTACGATTGAGGCGTGCTGCGAAAGATCGGCCAACGCGAGCTGCGGAACAATAGCGGCGAAATCATGAGGGCCGTCGAGGCCGGGGTCTCCTTTCTCGTCACCCGCAACGGCGTTCCGGTGGGCGAGCTCACTCCGGTCCGGAAGCCGCGTGTCACGAGCAAGGAGGCGGCGCTCGCGGGTCTCAAGGGTCTCGAACCCATCGACTACGACCGCTTCCGCGCCGACATAGACGCGTTCGTCTCACAAGACATCAAACCACGTGAAGCGTAACTCAGCTGGCCTGTTCGACACCTCGGCGATCATCGATTTGGAGGTTATCCCCGAGGAGCGCCTCCCAGATCAGATCGTGATAAGCGCGATAACGCTCGCGGAGTTAGCAATAGGACCACATATGGCGAGTGACGCTCGCGAGCGTGCGCGACGCCAGCGGCGGTTGCAATACGTCGAGACAACCTACGATCCGCTACCCGTCGACGCGTCGGTAGCGCGAGAGTACGGGGTCGTCGCCGCCGCCGTCATGGCAACGGGCCGCACTGCGCACCGGCGACGCGCATTCGACTTTCTCGTAGCTGCGACGGCGCGCGCCAACGAGCTGCCTCTCTACACGCGCAGTGCGCCGGATTTCGCCGGACTCGAAGATCTCGTCGAAATCATCGCGGTCTAGGAGTCTGTAGGATTATGACCGTTCTCGTCTTCGGACTGCCTTAACTCAACGCTGACGCGTTTCGTTCGCTCGGGATGACGAGGGTACGCGCCTCGTCGTTGGCGAGCGCCATGAGCGGGAAGAGATGGCGATAGAGATGGTAGTTGATGTAGAAATCGCGGGGAAAACCCGTTCCGGTGTAATACGGCTCGGGCCACGTGCCGTCGCCGTCTTGCCGTTCGCGCAGATACGCCAAACCACGCCGGCACGATTCGTGAGCGTGCATGCCGGCGGCTTGCATCGAAAGCACCGCCCACGCGGTCTGCGAAGGCGTGCTGACGCCGACGCCCGCAAACGATTCGTCGACGTACGAGTGACACGTTTCGCCCCATCCGCCGTCGCGATTCTGCCGCTCGAGTAGCCACCCGATGCCGCGCCTCACCATCTCGTCCTCGCCGCCCAGCGCGGTCAATGCCGAGATGACGCACCACGTCCCGTATACATGGTTGCAGCCCCATCTGCCAAACCAGTTCCCACCGGGTTTCTGCGTCGACCGCAGGTACTCGAGCCCGCTGCGCACCGCGGGATCGTTCGCATTGCTGCCGAGCGCCGCAAGCATCTCGAGAACGTGCGCGGTCACGTCCTCGGTCGGCGGATCGATGAAGGCTCCGAAATCGGCGAAGGGGAGGCGGTAGAGTAGCTCGCGATAGTTGTCCCTGTCGAATGCCGCCCAAGCACCGTTGGAGGAACGCATCGCAACGACCCATTTGCGCGCTCGCTCGACCGCGTCGCGGACCGTGTCCCGCTCGCCACCACGCAGCAATGCGAGCACGACCAGCGCGGTGTCGTCGATATCCGGATAGATATCGTTGTGAAACTCGAACGCCCACCCGCCGCACTCGACGTCTTTGCAGCGGATCTGCCAATCGCCGCCGCCGCTGATTTGTTCGTCGAGCAGCCATCGCACGGACTTCGCCATTGCCGGGTGCGAACGTTCGACGCCCGCCGCGCGCAGCGCGAGGATCGCCCATGCGGTGTCCCATACCGGCGACATGCACGCCTGCAATCTCCAGCCGTTCCCGCTATCGCTGAGAGAGAAGCCGTCGAGCCCGGCGAGTCCCTTGCGCATCACCGGATGCTCGATCGACATTCCTTCGAGATTGAGCGCGATGAGCGAATAGACCCACGGCGGCTGAATGCCCCCCCACCCGCCGTCTGCCTCCTGGCGATCGACGATCCACGCCTTCAAGCGATTGCGCGCAATTTGCCGCCCCGGTTTCAGCGGCGAATGTTCGTAGAGTTTCAGCAGCTGATCGAGCCACCAGAAGAATCCTGAACCCGGCACGCGATTGAGATCGGCCTCAGTGCCGTCGAGCACGATTTCACCGAGCGGCACGCCGAGATTGCGCGTCGGCCGCCGCGAGATCACGACCGCAAGCGGCGCGACGGTCCCGCGTGCCCAGCACGCGTAATCGTAGAGATTGAACGGGATCTGCGGTGGCAGGAAAACCATCTCGGGCGGCATCGTTGGAATTCCATCCCACGGATACTTCCCGAAAAGTGCCAGCCAGATCTTAGTGAAGACTCGCGCTCGCGCGGCGCCGCCCAGGCGCAGGATGACGCGTAACGCCCGCTGCATCGGTTCCGCGCTCGGATCGAGACCCAGCACCTTCAATGCCGCGTACGCTTCGATCGTCGTGCTGAGATCGGCTGCAGCATCGTAGTAGAGCGCCCACGAGCCGTCTTCGCGCTGGTTACGTAAGATGTGATCGGCGGCACCTTCTCGGATCGAATCCACGCTAACGCCCAAGAAGCGGAGCAGCAAGACGTGCTCTGCGGTCATCGTGACGTTGGTTTCCAGCTCGCCGAACCACCATCCAGCGGCATCTTGCCGTTCGAGCAACCATTGCACAGCTGCATCTACGCCGCCCCGATTCATACGACGATCTCGCTCGTGTGCGCGATGATGTGGCCTGCCGCTGCGGCGCCGCTGCGCACCGCCGACTCCATCGTGTCCGGCCATCCGGTATCGGTCCACGATCCCGCGATAAAGAGATTCTCGACGCCCGTCGAGGGTCCCGGGCGTATGGTTCCGGGCGGCGCCGAGAAGGTCGCCTCGGGATTACGCGTCACCGCAGCGTGCTCCAGGCGAGCACCTGTCAACGATGGAACCGCGTTGCATACTTCGCTCCACGCCATCGCGATCAAGTCGTCGGTCCGCAGTTGCATCTGCTCCTCGGCTGCGCTCATGCTGCATACGAGATACGCATCGCCCTTCTTGAAGACCCACTGTATCGGAGAATCGACCAGCGCCGCAAAATCAAAGTCCACGCCGGTGGTTCGACTCGCCTGTCCTGAGCGCGCCGCGCCAGCAGTGCAGTCGAAGGGTTCACCAAGACGAAGTGCGTAGCGGAGATGTACGTCGATGATGGGATGCGGCACGAAATCTGCCAGCCCGGCGATCCCGTAGCGTTCCGGTTCGCCGAGGAGATTGCGGAGTTGCGTTGGTGTCAGCGCCAGGACGAATACATCGAACGCGTGACGTTCGCCGGCCGTCGTCACGAGCGCCTTTGCACGACCGCCGTCGAGCTCGATAGCCGAGACC
>JAKAPO010000048.1:0-6644 GCA_021807065.1 bacterium | reverse complement strand
ACGAAAGTCGATTCGCCGCCGCCTCCGCAATGTGCGCGAGCGGCACGGTCGAATAGCCGAACCGGCCGGCGCCGGCGTCGCGCAGGAATGCCGTGCGCAAAGTAAAGAGCGCGTCGCGTGCGTCCATCTCTTCTAGCTGAAGGTTTAGCGCGGGCACGAAAAACGGCTTCCAAAAGACGCGGATCGCCTCGCTACTCTGGCGCTGCTTCTTGAGCCATCCCGCAAAACTCCCTCCGCCACCACCGTTACGCGACGCGGCGGCGAACGCGCGCGCAATACCAGCTTTGCTCGAGACGCTCAGGTGCCCGAAACGCATGAACGAGGCCACGAGATGCCACGGAGCGGGCAAAGGCGCCGCGCGTAAACGCGATGCTTTGCCCCGATCGATGACGACGGCCTCGAACCGATCCTGTACGCGCAGCATGTCACCCATCCCAGCACGTCGCGCAAAATCTTCGAAAGCGTCGCAACAATGCAGAAAGACATGCTGTCCGTTGTCCACTTCGACCCCGTCGATGACGAATGACGTCGCGCGCCCGCCCAGCAGCCGGCTGCGCTCGAACAGTTCGACCTCGTGCCCGGCCTCGCTAAGAGCGTTGCCGGCGGCAAGGCCGGCAAGCCCACCCCCGACGATTCCGATTCTCATCAGTGGTTAGATGCGCGCAACCACGAACGCAGAACGATGCGCAGTTTTTCCGCCAGCGTCAGCGAGACGCGCTCGCGCAGGGGGCGATCGGGATCTGCAAGCATGCGTTCGAGAATTGTGCGATAGATTCCGGCCATCGAACGTACACAGACGCCGGCCCGGTACGGGATGTACCGCACCACGGCGAGGCCCGCATCGTACAACCCTATCGCGCGCTCCGCCTCAAACTGCAGAAGCGCATGCCACGCGTCGCTATCCGCGCCTCCGGCGAGCACGCGTTCGTCCACGCCGAATCGTTCGCGATCGGCACGCGGTAGATAGACGCGCCCCATCCCGAAGTCTTCGCGCACGTCGCGCAGCACGTTGATCAGCTGCAGCGAGATCCCTAGCTCTTCGGCACGATCGAGCGCGACCGCATCGGTATATCCCCAGATGCGAATGCACAGGCGGCCGATCACGGCGGCGACGAGCCGGCAGTAGCCCCTCAGCTCCTCCCAGGTCGCGTACTCGCGTGGCTCGACGTCCATCTCGACCCCGTCGATGAGCCACTGTAGCTCGAGCTCCGGAATCCGGAACCGCTCCACGACTCGCGAGAGCACGTGCATGACCGGATCCTCGTAGTGACCGCGCACGCAACGGCGAACGCGTTCCCGCTGCGCTTCGATGCGGCGAGGTAGATCGTCGCGCGACCGCGACGGATCGTCGACCTCGTCATCGATTTCGCGCGCGAATGCGTAGAGCGCGTAGATCGCCATCCGCTGTTCGAACGGCAGCGATATGAAGCCCCAGTAGAAGTTCTTTGCTTCGGTGCGCGTCAGCGCGGCGCAGTAGCGCTGCGACTCTTCGAAGTCGAGCCTCACACCGTCGCCGAGATTCTCAATCCGCTCCGAATGCTCAACCACTCTTGTCATCCTGAGTCCTTCGACTGCGCTGCTGGCGCAGCGCGCTCAGGAGGCTCAGCCGAAGAAACGAATAGCGTCTTCAGCAGCAACACAATCTTCTGGCTGGTCGCGACGCGCGGGCGCCTTTCGTCGCTTCGATAGGCGACGCGCTCGACCGCGCGAACAATCGCGAGGCCGCCGAGGCGATAGAGCGCAAGTTGGCGACGAAGCGGAGCCGGTGCCATTCGCTCCAACTCGGTACCGGAGGCGAGCAGCATCCGCGCCCGTTCGCAATGCGAGCGGACTGCGCCGCTGATGCCGTCGCGGCGTACCTCTTCTTGCACGAGATAACTTCGCCCCTTGGCCGTATCCCACGTGACGTCTTGCGCGAAGTTCGCCAGCTGCAGGCCGATGCAAACGTCGTCGGAGAGTTGCTCCGTCGTTGGGTTCGCGATACCGAAGACGCCGAGAACCATGCGTCCGACCGGCGCCGCCGAATAGGTGCAGTACTCGCGCAGTTCCGGCCACGTTTCATATCGCGTGGTATGTTGATCGCGCACGTTCGCCTCGATCAGGTCATCGAACGGCTCGACCGTAAGGCCGTGCGTCTTGACGGTATCTTGCAACGCGACGAGCACCGGATGCACGGGTGCATCCCCACGGAACAGCCCGCGCACCTGCTCCCGCCAGCGCCCGAGACGTTCGATGGCGACCTCGCCGCTTTCGTCACCGAAATCGTCGGTCGTGCGGCAGTACGCGTAGATGCGCATGAGGTCTTTGCGCAGACGCCCGGGTGGAAGACCGGAAACGATGAGAAAATTCTCATAGTGTTTGCGCGTCAACAGCATGCAGTACGCATCGGCGGCTTCGATCTCCGTGTACTCGCTCACGAATGCTCTCCGACCGCTCCGATGAACTGCAGGCGTGTCGTCGCGCGAAGTTGCCGCAGGTTCTGAGCACCGATTGCAAACATCGCGACGCGCAGCGTCGCGAGTACCTCGCGTGCGAGATCCTCCGCGGTCTGCTCGCTCGTGGAAGCGGCGCGCAGGAATGCTCCGGCGATCCCCGCAAGATCGGCACCCAGCGCGATGGCTTTGGCTACGTCGATGCCGTCGCGGATTCCGCCGCTGGCAATGAGCAATGCCTCCGGCGCGATCATGCGAGTACGCTCGATGCAGTACGCCGTCGGGATCCCCCAACCGGCGAACGCCTCGGCAACGCGCCGGCGCCATGGATCGGTCAAGCGATGTTTTTCGACTTCGCTCCACGACGTGCCCCCCGCGCCTGCGACGTCGATCGCGCTGACGCCCACGTCCAGCAATTTCCGCGCGACGTCGGACGCGATTCCCCACCCGACTTCCTTCACGATGACCGGTATCTCCAGTGCCTCGCACAGCGCACCGATCTTCTCGAGCAATCCACCGAAACAGGTGTCACCCTCGACTTGTAGCGCCTCCTGAATGGGATTGAGATGCAGCACGAGCGCGTGGCCGTCGAGCATGCGCACGAGGTTACGGCACTCATCGGCTCCGTAGCCCTTATTGAGCTGCACCGCACCCAAATTCGCGAGTAACGGAACATCGGGCGCTTCGGCGCGAACGTCAAAGGTTTTCAGAACCTCGGGATTTTCGAGCAACGCGCGCCCGGAGCCGATGCCTATCGCAAGGCGGGCACGCTGCGCGACGCGCGCCAGGCGGCGATTTATCTCGCCGGCCTCCTCCGTTCCACCCGTCATGCATGAGATCAGGAGTGGACCATCGAGCTGCTTCTCGAAGAGCACGCACGTCGTTTCGACGCGATCGAGATCGATCTCCGGCAATGCGCAATGTTCGAAACGCCACGCATCGAATCCGTTCTTGACGCCCTTGCCGCGGACGTCTTCTTCTCTATTGATGCGAAGATGATCGGCCTTTCGACCGGTCGTCTCAGTGGGACCGGTTTGCAACATACCGTGCCAGCTCCGAGAAATCTTCGAGAAAGCGTTGCTCAATCGAGCACGAACGCACGACGTCGATCGCTTTTTCGGCGAAACGCAGCGGAAAGTCGCGCGTCAACTCGGGCCCTCCCGCCTCGCTCAGCAACGCGTAGATGCGAGCCGTAGCGTCTTCGCTGCTGCGGGAAAATGCATCGATGAAGTCGGCGCGCTTGTCCGCCGAGAGCGTCGCGTACGCCGCAACGAGCGGGAGCGATGCTTTGCGCCTGTAGACGTCCCCTACAGCGGATTTTCCGGTCAAGGTCGAGTCGCCCCAAGTCCCGAGCCAGTCGTCGCGCATCTGAAACGCAAGACCCAGCAGATACCCGGCGCGGCGAAACCGTCTGATCGTGCGTTCGAGAGCACCCGCCATCAGTGCACCAATCTCGAGACTCGCGCCGAGGAGCGCCCCGGTCTTTGCGCGCACCATACGGAGATACCCACGTATCGGTACCTGCACGCGGCCCTCTAACGCTAGATCGAGACATTGCCCTTCGACGACTTCCAGCGTCGCCGTGGAGAGCGCGAGCACCGCGCGAAGCGAATGCTCGGGATCCGCGCTCGATTCCGAAAGCACGCGAAACGCAAGAGCGTGCAGCGCGTCGCCGGCATTGATGCCTTGCGCGACACCCCAGAGCGTCCAGAGCGTTGGGCGGCCATGACGTTCGGTGTCTCCATCCTGGATGTCGTCGTGGATGAGCGTAAAGTTGTGGACCCATTCCAGTGCCGTCGCTGCCGCGAGTGCGTGGTCGGCGTTGCCGCCGCTCGCCTCACACGCCCACAAGCACAGGCTCGGGCGAACGAGTTTTCCGGTCGCCGCGGCGTGTGTTCGCCCCTCTTCGTCGAGCCAGCCCATATGATAACCCGACATCTTGCCGGTGATCGAACCGGACGCAAGCGCATCCGCGCGCATCGCTGCGGCTATGCGCTGCTGATAGCTCGTCAGAATCGACGGAATGGCGTCGACTGTTTGCGGCACGACGAAAGTGCGCGTTCCATCTTCGTGCAGGACCGACCTTCTGCCGCGTTACTGGTTTGACGAGGCTGCGGGCATCGGGACGGGATTCTCGCGTGCGTATGCCTCGATGCCGTCCGCGATCGCTTCGGCGAGATGTTGCCGCCATTGCGGCGAGGTGAGATGCACGAAATCCGTGGGATTCGTGATGAACGCCGTTTCGACCAGTACCGCCGGCATGAGTGCGTGCAGCGTAACGTACATTCGGCTCTTAACGATGCCATCGTCGGTCGTTCCGAGTGCCTGCACGATCGCGCGCTCCACGTCCGCAGCGAGCGCGACGTCCTCTGGTTTGGAGTAATAGGTGGTCGTGCCGCTCGGCGTTGGATCGGGTGTTCCGCAACACGCGTTGACGTGAATCGAAATGAAGAGCCGCGCCCCAGCGTTGTTCGCGATGTTATCGCGAGCTTGCAGTTCATCGCGGGCGGAATCGTCGGGAGCGTACACGTCGACGTCGCGAGTGCGGGTCATGCGAACCTGCCAACCGCGCGCAACCAAAATGTCGCGCAATCGCGTCGCAATGTCGAGCGTTAATGTCTTCTCCATGACGCCGCGATAGATCGTTCCCGGATCGCTTCCACCATGCCCCGGATCGATCACGATGAGATGCGGATTGGTCGGCGCGTACGGTTGTCGCGGACCGAACTTCCATCCCGGCGGCGAAATGAGGTCTTGCTGGTCGTTACGCTCGCCGCCCGCCGGGGTAGTCGTGGGCGCAATCGCCACGCTGGCAACCGTTGGCGTCGGGGCGGGCGCGACCCGCGCAACGGCGCCTTCACCTATGGTACCGCTCCCGCTCATTGGGGCGCTCGCCACCACGGCGTCACCGACGACGACGCGCACGCCACTCGTTGCGGGAATTACCGCGATGGTCTGCTTTGCTGCAAGCGAGAGTGCGATCCTGACCACCGCCGGCGCGAACTGTGTTACGCGCACGCCTTTCACGGGGCCGCCGATCCAAACGTCTTGCCGCGCCGGCACGGCCAGATGCGCGCCCGAAATGTCGATCCAGAAACGGTCGTCCGGTGCGTGAAGGCGATGCCATGCGTAGGTCGCGTTACCGTTGGTACCGACCGCGATCGTGAACGTCTGCGCTCCTGCAATGACGTCGACACCGGTCACCCGCGTGCCCCCAGTTCCAGCGGGAGACGACGGCGCGAAATTTACGGTTACGAACGTGCGCTGCTCCGGCGCTTGTCCTTGGACGCGTACGCTAACGCTGCGGATATCGCCGCCGATCGAACTCGCGCCGCTCAGTGTCGAGCCGACGCCGTCGAACTCGTACGTGACTCGAGTTGGAACTCTCTGCACGACACGCGGCCGAACACGCGTTCCGGCAAACGCGATGATGGTAGTTTTCCCGCCGCTATCGTCGACGTCGAGCACGGTAATCTGAGGTTCCAGAACGTGCACCCTTCCGCGCTGCTGCGTGACTGGCGCGAGCGAGAGGCCTGCCAGGACGTTAGGTAATGGAACATACGCTTCGCTCCCGCGCAGAAACGGCGCAAAAGCGGCCTGCGACGTGCTGCGCCCAACCTGGTATCCCCGATCGCCGACGCTGAATGCGATCACCGCGGGCTCCGCGGTCGTAATGAAGACGTTGCGCGCATTCGGTCGCCACGTCATCGTGGCGCCGAGCTTGTGCAGCAACGCTCCGAACGCCGGATCCTCGACGCCGATCGCCCGCGCGCCGCTCCGCCAGAGGATATGCGTAAAAGTAAACTCCCGCCCCTGATACACCGCGGAATAGGTTTCCAAGGGCGTCGCGGCGCGCACCGGCTGCAGGGTTAGATAGAGTAGCGCGAGTGCGAGGCTACCAGTCGCTGCGCGTGAGCGGCGTATCCAGTTCAAGGTGGCCCCCGGGGAGCGTCTCCACCTTCCGTCCATCGACCAATACCTGTACCGAGTTGATGCCCGGAATGTCGGTGAGTGTAAAGACTAGCGCTTCAAACTCTCCGTTCTCGGTGAACGAACCACCCATGCCCCCGGTTACTTCGCTAGAGAGATCGATAGTTGCCATCGAACCCGAAACGGTAGCGGAGAGCACGTGCGTTCCCGGGGGAAAGCGCACCGCGTGAACGTCTGCTGGCGGGCCAGCAACCCCTTGCACGGCTGCGTAAAGGACTCAGA
>JAKAPO010000047.1 GCA_021807065.1 bacterium | reverse complement strand
GTACTGACGAATCAGTTCGGCACGCACCGCCGCATGGCGATGGCGCTCGACGCCAACCATCTCAACGACGTTGGCGAACGCGTTCGCAGGCTCGTCGATCTTTCGCCTCCGGGTTCATCGATCGGGGAAAAGATCGGTGCGGTCAAGCGACTCGCTCCCCTCGCCAACGCATCGCCGCGCGTCGTGCGCGTCGGCGGTTGTCATGACGTCGTCGATCGCGAACCCGATCTGCGCAAGCTGCCGATCCTCACGACCTGGCCGCTCGACGCTGGACCGTTCATCACGTTACCGTTGGTCATCACCCAAGATCCGCGAACGAAAGCCTACAACGTCGGCATGTATCGCATGCAAGTCTACGGTCCGCGCGAGACCGGGATGCACTGGCAACGCCATAAGCACGGGCGCGCCCACGCCGATGCGTGGGGAACGCGCATTCCGGTCGCGGTCGCGATCGGTACCGAGCCGGCGCTCACCTATGCGGCGACGGCACCGCTTCCGCCGGCCCTCGACGAGTTCGCCTTCACCGGACTGTTACGGGGCAAACCGGTCGAGCTCGTCAATGCGGTGACCGTCGATCTCAAAGTGCCCGCGTATGCCGAGTTCGTGCTCGAGGGATATGTCGACAATAGCGACCTTCGCGCAGAAGGACCGTTTGGCGACCACACCGGCGTTTATAGCCTTGCAGACCGCTATCCGACGTTCCACCTCACTTGCATCACGCATCGGCGCGACCCCATCTACCCCGCAACTTTGGTAGGGAAACCGCCGATGGAGGACGCCTGGCTGGGAAAGGCCACAGAGCGCATCTTCTTACCGCTGCTGCAAATGGTCGTCCCGGAGGTCGTCGACATGAATCTTCCGGTTGAAGGCGGATTCCACAATCTTGCGTTGGTATCGATACGGAAGAGCTATCCCGGACAAGCGAAAAAAGTGATGAACGCGCTCTGGGGACTCGGCCACATGATGATGCTGACCCGCGTGCTCGTCATCGTGGATGCCGACGTGGACGTGCACAACGTGCGCGAAACGGCGTGGTTCGTGCTGAACAATCTCGCACCGGAGAGAGACGTCGTTACGATGCCGGGTCCCGTCGACGATCTCGATCACGGCTCCTATACGATCGCGTACGGCACGAAGATCGGCATCGACGCAACGCGCAAGAGCGCGGCGGAGGGTTACACGCGTGAATGGCCGCCCGACATGATCATGGATCCGAAAACGAAAACGCTCGTCGACCGCCGCTGGCATGAGTACGGACTCGATACGATGGCATCGATGTTGCAACCGGACGAATGGAGCGGCCAGGGACCTCGGTGATAAAGACGTTTCTCCGAGAAATCCGCATCGAACACACGCTTTTCGCGCTGCCGTTTGCGTATGTGGGCGCGCTCTTGGCCGCGCAGGGACTGCCTTCTGCAAGAGCGACCATTTGGATCACGCTTGCCGTTATCGGCGCCCGCACCGCAGCGATGGCCGCAAACCGCTACCTCGATCGAGGTATCGACGCGCGTAATCCTCGCACTGCCCGGCGCGCTGTCGCCAGCGGCCGTCTCTCTGCGGGGACGATGCTTTGGGCGATCGTCGCAGGACTGGCCTTGCTGGTGCTCTCGGCTGCGATGCTCAACCCGCTCTGCGTGAAACTTCTGCCGATCGCAGCGCTTGGCGTGCTCGCCTATCCGCTCTGCAAGAGATTCACGTGGCTCACGCATTTCGCGCTCGGCGTCGTCGATGCGTTCGCGCCGCTCGGAGCATACGTGGCCATCGCGGGAACGGTGCGCCTCGACGCGCTGCTGCTGTTCGTCGCTGTGACGCTCTGGGTTGCCGGTTTCGACGTGATCTACGCACTCATGGATCTCGGCGTCGATCGCGCGCAAGGCTTGAGATCGCTCCCAGCGCGATTTGGTGAAGGTCCCGGGCGCGCCTTGGCAATTGCTCTGCACGCGTTGACCGCCGTCGCCCTTGCCGCAGTGGGTTACACTGCGGGAGCTCCGTTGCTCTACTACGCAGGCGTCGCCGCTGCCGTCGCGTTGCTTGCCTACGAGGGCCGGGCGCTGCGAAGGTCGGAGAACGCATTCGTGCTCAACGAGCGGGTCTTCGGGGTCAATATGGTGTTCTCGGTGCTCTTCTTCGTGACGACGCTCGGCGCCGCGGTGCTGGCGGTCAAGCGATGAAACGCGGTGCGTTTCTTGCGGGGATCGCCGCTGCGGCGTCCGCAACTCGGGCGAGCGCACAAGTTCCATTTCACGGGCCGGCGGCACGCCAGCTGACCATCGGCGTCAACGTTCCGCTCTCCGGTCCGCTCGGTCAATACGGGTTACAGGTCGTTGACGGCGTCCGCGCCGCCATCGACGAGAACAATCTCTTGACAAACCTTTCGGGCACCGTCTACGGACTCCGTCAGCTCGACGACCAAGACTCGAGTGCGGTGTCGGCGGGTAACGTCTCGATTGCCGCGGCGGATGCAACCGTCATCGGCATGGTCGGCAATCTGACGGCGCGGGTCACGCTCGACACGTTAACGGAGTATGCAAACGACGGTTTCGCCGTCGTCGTCCCCAGCGTAACCGCAGTCGCGCTCACCCAACGCGGCTATCACAACGTCTATCGCCTTCCGACGCGCGACGACGTTGCCGGACGTCTCTTCGCCTCGACGGTTTTTCGCAAGCAGCCATCGAGTTTCGCCCTCGCCGTGACGCTCGACGGTGCCTATGGACCCGATGTCGCGCGCGGCTTCGTCCAACAGGCGCGCACCGATCGCCGTAACGTCGATCTCGTCACGCTTCCCTCGAACGCGTTCGATCCGAATGGTGCGGCGCGCGCAATCGTCTCGCGCTCCCCGGATTACCTCTTTCTCTGCGGCAAACTCACGCAGCTCGGGCCGCTCGTCCCCGCGCTCGCGAGCGCCGGCTATAACGGCCTCTACGGCTTGAGCGACGGATTCTTCGATCAAGAGACCATCACGAAGTACGGCGCGCAGCTTGGCCCCGCACTGGTCTATTCGTCGCTTCCACCGCTCGACCGGATACCCAGCATTTTGCGGCAACTCGAGGATCTGCGGCGTGAAGTGACCGGCGTCACCGCGCTCATTGCTTACGGCTACGCGGCGGCGCAAGTCCTGATCGCCGCGGCATCGCGCACGAATGCCACCACGCGATACTCGTTGCTCACCGCGATGCAGTTCGCCGGCAGTTTCAACACGCTCGTCGGTCCGTTCACTTTCAACGCCGACGGCGATCCGCTCATTCCCAATCTCTATTTCTTCAAGATCTCGGGCACGAAGTTTGATTTCGTCGAACCTGCCGTGCGCAACGGCTACGTCGTCTAACCCTATCTCCTGTTCGGATAGAAGCGGTTGATCTTGTCCGCCTGCATCAGGCGCGGTGGCGACGCAACCGGTTCCGGTGTTTGTTGCTGCGACGCATCCGCGTCTTCGATTGCGAGGCTGAAGCGCAGGCGCCACGGGCCAAGCGTGATGCAGAAATGCGTTCCCATGATTTCCACGGTCATGCCTCCAGGCGCCGCCACTGAAGGACGGAGAGCGCGAAGAACAGGACCGTAAGCACGAGCAGAACGAGCGCGCGTTCGGGTATCGGCGCGCTGAGCACGCTGTACCCGAAGACACCCGGAACCGCTCCGCTCGCAACTTGTCCGCTATCGCTGACGTGCGTGCTGAGATAGGCGAGCGGATCGAGCAGCGCGAGCGCACCGAAGATGATTCCGACGATCTTGAAGATCAGAATCGGAACGAGCGCAGCGGCCGATAGCAGCGGAACGAAGATCGCGGCGAGCCAGACCACCGCCTTCATCCCGCCACCGCCGCGCAGCGACGACGTTGCGGCATTGCAAAGTGCGTAGAAGGCGAGCACGCCGAAAACCGCGAGGAGCACCACCGCAATCGCGGTCGCGTCGACCTCGATGCGAGGCAACTCGAAGAGCGCGATGCCGGCAACTTCCATGACGAACGCCATCAGCATCGCCGCCACGATGGCGACGACGTCGACCCCAAACATGCCGAGCGCCATGGCCTCGCGGCTCACCGGCTTCGTCCAGGCGATCTCCAGATGGTTGCGATTCTCTTTGCCCAAGGCGCCGCCGAGAATCGTCGCGATGATGATGCCGACGATTCCGGGGCCGACAAGCAGGGCGGCGAGCGGTATCGGTTCGTCGGTGTTTACGGAGACTTCGCCGCCGTTCGTCCCCGGAAAGGTCTTGACGCGGACGCTTCCGATATGCACGTTCGCCCGACGATCGACCTCAACGCCGGGCCCGGAGACGGTAATGTGTTTGCCGCGCCAGCCGTGATCGACGATCACGACGCGATCGCCGCTGCTGTCGAGGATCGTCGTCTGCGTCGCGCCGTCGCGGAGATGCACGGTCGACGAATGCGTGCCGGACGCGCCCATCTCGTAGTGGATGTAGTGGTTACCTTCGAGATTCGTGGGCATGAACAGCCTCACGATGGCGGTGACGAGGAACAGCACCCCGAGAACGATCGCGAGGATTCGCAGTGCGTTGCGTGCGCGCAGCCATTCCACGTAAAACATGTTTATGATCCCTCCACGACGTCGGCTCTTGCCGACGTCGGTGCGACAGCGTAGAGAAAGATGTCTTCCAAGTTGAGATCGACGACGCGGATACCGGTGCCACCGGCTTCTTCAAGGCGACGCGCAAGGTCGTTTGCTCCGTCGAGCGCGACAACGCGAACAATGCGGCCGCTACGATCGATGCGGCCGATGCGCTTGTCGCCGCTAAGCCCGTTGAGCGAGTAGTGTTCGTCCGGAAAAATAGCTTCGACGATCTTGCGATCCGCTTTGAGGTCGTCGACTGCACCTTCGAGCACGAGCTTGCCTCGATCGAGGATGGCGATGCGCTCGGCGGCACGCTCGACTTGGCCGATCTGATGCGAGGAAAAAATGACGGTCGCACCCCGAGCGGCTTCGTTCACCATGAGATTGAGCACGTGGCGCTGGTTGACCGGATCGAGGCCGCTCGTCGGCTCGTCGAGCACGAGCAGATCCGCCTCTCGTGCGAACGCCGCCGCGACCGCAACGGCCGTTTTCATGCCCTTCGATAACGAACCGCAGCGCTTGTTCGCATCGATTCCGAACGTCTTGAGCAGTTCCAGCGCGCGTTCGGCCTTGAATCGCTTGAACGCACGTCGATTCATCTCGACCAGCTCTCCGACGCGCATCCAATCGTAGAGAACGCTGCGCTCCGGCAGATAGACGATGCCTTCGAAGAGCGGCGGCGCAAGCGTTTTGCCATCGAAACGTACGGTGCCGTGGTTCGCACGCGCCAGCCCAAGCATGCACTTGAACGTCGTCGTCTTGCCCGCGCCGTTGGGACCGAGCAATCCGAAGATCGTTCCTGCCGGAACCTCGATCGACAGGTCGTCGACCGCGAGCGTCGCGGCAAACTTCTTCGTCAAGTGTGAAATCGTTATGTTCATCATTCCTCCGGAAACCAACGATCGAGGACGGTGTCTGTGACAGTGCGAACGTCGGCGCGCGAGAGTCCCATCGCTTTTGCCTCGCGTACGGCGCTCTCCATCGCGCGTCGAGCGACGTCACGAGCAGCGAGCTTTGTCGATGCGGCGGCCCCGTCGCCCTTGACGAACGAGCCGCGTCCGGGCGCGGTCTCGATGACGCCGTCGCGTTCCAAATCTCGATAGGCCCGCGCGACGGTGTTCGGGTTGATCGTGAGATCGAGGGCGAGCTGTTTCACCGTCGGAAGCTGCTCGCCGGCCTGCAGAACGCCCAGCGCCGTCGAGCGCTTTACCTGCTCGACGATCTGCTGGTAGATCGGCACGCCGCTGCGCGCGTCGACGGTGAGCACTACCGGCATCTCCGGCCTCCCTTAAAGCTTCGGGCCCCAGCCTTGGAAGAACGGGTCGTCGCGAAGCGTGACGGTCGAGAAGGGCCGCTCCACGCCGACGAGTTCGGACCTGGGAGCGATGTGGGTAGCGGCGATGGCGTTCATCGAGACTCCTTGTTCATTATCCTAGTACGATGTTGTACTAATACAATAGTACAATAACCGCCCTAAGTCAAGTCGGCCAATCGAGAAATCCCTCTAGCTCAGCAGGAGCAGAGCCATGAGGCGAGCCGTGGGCGGCTCCGAGGACGGTCTACCAATCCGGGCGAGCGCCCTACCCGCGATTCAGTACCCTCAGCCTTTCGCTGCTGGAGAGCTGGGCGAAGCGCGGATCGTTCGCCGCTAAAGCGCGCTCTACCAGCGTCATCCTGAACGGCAAAGGAAAGAGCTGCCACTCGCCGGCGGCCGCCGCGGCGAGCGCAAAATCCTCGGGGCGTACGGCTCCAAGATCGGCTCGCGCGATTGCCAGTTCGGCGCGCGCCCGTGAACCGTCGTGAAGTTGGACGTAGGCTTCCGCGAGAAGCGCGGCTGCCTCGCTCTTGCACGTTACACAGCTGCGGCCGTACCGCCGGAAACTCTCGAGCGCGGCGGCATAGTGATGTTGCGCTTGCTGGGCGAGACCGAGCGTTATCAACAACGAAGGACGTTGTGGCGCCAGCGCCAGACCCGCACGCGCGTACGAAGCCGCCTCGGCATATTGCCGGTCGAGATACAACACCGTGCTCAACCACGCCGTTGCGGCGACCGAGTATGGGTCGAGTTTTTCAGAGACGTACAACTGATGGCGCGCATTCTCGATGTGGCCCCGTGCAATCAGCGCGATCCCATACCACGTGTGTGTGTCGGGATCTGCGGGCGCCAGCGAAACCGCTCGTCGCAACCGTTTCAAGGCGTCGTCGTAGCGACCCGAATCGATCGCGAGCAACCCGAGCGCGGCATACGCACGCCCGCATCGCGGATCGATAGCGAGCGCCTTGATCGCGTCGCTACGAGCCAGTTTTCGTTGCAATGCTACCCGGCCGAAATGGTAGTCCGCTGCAACCGCATGCGCGTCGGCGAGCGCGCCGTAATCACGAGCGGCATGCGAGTTGAGCGCGATCGCTCGTGAAAAAAAGAGGATGCTTCGCTCGACGCTATACGCGGTTCGCCGATCGAGGAAGAAGTTTCCGATCGCATAGAGGCGGCTTTCCACCGAAGGCATAACGATACGCGATTCTCTCGAGCCGCCGTATCCCGAGGCCGCGATTACCAGGAGAATCGTGGCTGCGGTACCTGCGGCGATCACCGCGAGCCAGCGAGGCTTCGGCTTCGGCGCTCGCGTGTCGCCGAGAGCACGTACAGAAAGCGTGAAGCGGTAACCGCGTCGCGGCACCGTTTCGATCGCATCTTCGTGACCGCGCGCGCGAAAGAATTTTCGCAGCACGTAAATGTTTTGAACGAGGCTCGCTTCGTCGACGAAACCTTCGGGCCATACCCGCTGCAGAAGCATTCCTTTGGAGAGGATCTCTTGCGGGCATTCCACCAGAGCCAGGAGCGTCTCCACGACCTTTGGCCCAAGGGCAGCCGGGGCTCCGTCGCAGCAGAGCAACAGGCGCTCGGGGTCGAGCCGGAATTCTCCGAACTCGTAGAGCCTCATGGCAGGGGGTTCTGCCTGGAAATGGCACACCCCCCCTACGTGCCGACCGGCCTAATTCGTATGGGGCGGCCGGGTCGAACGAGGGGACTCGGTACGGGGCCCGCCCAATACGGCTCCCTCGACTCGTGAGAACGTGGCTCTCGGCCAATTCCCTAGCAATCGTCGCGGCGCTCATCGTACTGATCGTCGTCGCGGTGGTACTGCGCGTCACGCTGCGCCCTCCGCAACTGGCGCTCGCGGCGTTCGCCGCAGTCCTCACATCGATGGCCGCACTGGCGATCGTCGCCCTCGCTGCGCTCGCGGTGCTGCGGCACATCGAAAAGACGGTGCAGACGGCCGGCGCGGCGATGGACGCGACGAAACAGGCGGCGGAGCGTGAACTTGTCGCCGAACGCGAAAAGGCAACGATTGCGATCAAGGCGGCGCAGGATGCAGCGCAGTCGAAAACCGACACCGCTGCTTTCTTCGAGCGCCTGCGCTTCACCCAGATGCTTCTCGACGGACGCGACGTCCGCGAACCGGCGGAATGGCTCGACAATCTCTTCCTCAACAACGGCGGCGACATTCGCAAGATTCGAGACGAGCTCAAGCGCGATCTCGTCTTCGGCAATCTGGATGCGACTCGCAACGCGCTTGCGATCTACAACGCGATTGCGGCGATCGCCGAGTATTACTACTCGAACCTCGTCGTACCGGAAATCATTCTCTCTCGCATGGCCGTTCGCACGCAGCTGGCGGGATTCTACTTCGGTCCGGCATTCAGCGCGCTCGGCATGATCAATCGCACCGCCTCGCACAGCGTGCAGCGCTTTCTGAACGACACGAAGCATTACACACGAAAGAACGAGCCATGGCTCGAACAACTGGTCCCGGAATTCTACCAAGAAAGCGAAGCTCACCAAGGAGCATCGTTCCCGGTTTCGACGCAATCCGAGATCGACAAGGTCGCGCAGTTCAAGCAAAGCATGGGCGGCAAAACCTAATCACGCTCCTCCTCATAGCTGTGCGCGGTAGCGCCAAACGCTCAAGCTCAGCAATACCACTGTAAACGTCAGAAGCGCGAGGAAGTTTGGCCAGAGCACGTCGATGCCGCTGCCTTTGACGAGCGTCCCCCGCGCGATCACTGCGAAATGATTTATCGGATTCAATACGGTCACCGGCTGCAACCAACGCGGCATCGCCTCGACCGGCGTGAAGGCGCCAGAGAGCGTCGCAAGCGGTGGATTGAGAAAGAACACGAACAATTGCGCCTGCCGCGCCGAACGAACGATGGTCGCCACGAACATGCCCAATCCGATTCCGGAGAACATGCATAACGCGGCACCCGCAAGAAAGAGCAACAGGCTGCCGTTGAACGGCAAGCCGAAGATCCATCGCATCATCGCAACGGCGATGAGCCCCATCGCAAAGAGGGCGCCGAAGAGAGGCGTCACTTTTGCTACGATGATCTCCGTCGCGCTCGCTGGCGACATCAGCAATTGTTCGATCGTCCCCGCGGCCCGCTCTTTCACGATCATCTGCGAGGAGAAGAGCGTCCCGACTAAGATGAGGAGCAAACCGAGAATGCCGCTCACGATGAACCACGAGCCCACGAGCCCCGGATTATAGAGATAATCCGGGGCGAGCGCCACGCCGCGTGGCAGAGCAACTGAGGCTCGCTGCGCGTCGTATGCCTGCAAGACGCCCTCGGCGTATCCTTGCGCGATCGCAGCCGTATTTGCGTTCGTGGCGTTGAGGATAACCTGCACCGCGACGGGCTTGTGGCTGGCAAGGTCGCGCGCATACTCGTACGGAATCACGAGCCCGGCGTCGAGCGCCCCGCGCTGGATCGCATCGCCGAGTGCGCCGGTCGAATCGTAGTATCCCGCTAGACGGAAACTTCGGCTTTCAGTAAGGTCTGCGATGAGTTCCCGGCTCTGTGGGGTCGCGCTTTGATCCACGACGCCAAGCGGCAAGTGCGTGACGGTCGCGCTGAGCACGAACCCGAAGACGAGCAACTCCAGTACGGGCGCTACGACGAGCGCGATCATGTAGCGGCGGTCCCGAATCATCTGCCGGAACTCCTTGAGCATCAGGGCGCGCAGCCGTCCCCCCGACACGGGGGCTAATCCTTCAGTTGCATCGCGCGCATGTTCCGCCACGCGATACCGTAGAAAGTCGCGCCGAAACCCGAGATCGCGAACACTTTCCACCAAGTGGCCGGCCATCCGCCGCCCTGCAAGAATGCGTCACGGACGATTTCGATGTAGTAGCGGCCCCAGACGAAGTTCGACAACCAACGCAACCCCACCGGAATGTTCTCGACCGGAAAAAGCAAGCCCGAGAGGATGAAGACAAGCAGAAAACCGCCGGCGGCAACGGCTTGCATCGCCGCAACTTGACTCGGTATCGCCGCGCCGACCATCGTACCAAAAGCGGCGACGCAAAACGCGTAAAGCAACGATCCGACGATGAACGGCGTTGGGTCGCCGGCGAAGCGCAGGCCGAAATAGGTTACCAGGAGCGCCATCATGACGATCCACTCGCAAAATGCGATGACCATGATCGCGAAAATTTTCCCGAGCAAGTATTGCGAAGCGGGGATGCTCGACGCGTAGACTTGCAGGATCGTCTTCTCCTCGCCCTCCTTCGACGTTGCGAGCGCCGCCAGCAGCGTCGGAAAGAGCGTCAGCGCGAGGACGAAGAATCCAGGACCGTAGAATTTCTTCGAGTCGCGGCCGGGATTGAACCACAGACGTATTGCGGCTTGGACCGGTTGCGTGGATACTCCGCCGAGTTGCGCGTTGTAGGCGCGCACGACTTCGCTTGCATAACCCGTCGCCAGCTGCGCGGTGTTTGCGTCGGAGCCATCGACGAGCATCTGCACCGGCGCGCTCGCGCCGGAGGCGATGTTCCGGCCGAAGTGCGGCGGGATGATGAGGGCGGCGCGGGCCTCGTTCGAGGCCAGTGCGCGCTGCGGATCTTCGTTGATCGGCCACGGCACGACGCTGAAAGTGACCGAGGCGCGGAAAGCATCGACGAATTTCGTTGAGGCGCTCGAGCCGTCGAAATCCTGCACCACGATTGGCATGTGGTTGACGGTCAGCGAAATCGCCGTCCCCATGATGAACAGCAGGAATGCTGGCAATATGATCGCCAGGGTGAGCGTGAGGCGATCGCGCAGAATCTGAATGATCTCTTTTCGCGTCTGCGCGACGATGCGGCGCACTAGCGCGCTCCCGCCGCTTGGCGCTCGACCGCGCCGATGAACGCGTCCTCCAACGAGAAGCGGCCCTCTCGCACGCTCGTCATGCGTATGCCGGCGCTCTCCAGCTCCTGCGTCGTTTCGCGTTCGCCGGCAGTCGCATCGTCGACGATCACGTGCAACCGTTCACCGAAGAGCGAAGCGTTACGGCCGCGCGCGCGCAGAAGATCGGCAGCCCGTTGCGGCTGGTCTACCCGAAGCTCGAGCAAATGGCCCGT
>JAKAPO010000046.1 GCA_021807065.1 bacterium | reverse complement strand
GACGCTCGAGCCGCTCTCCTCGCGACGGGGAGTCAAGATTACTGCGATCCTGCCCCCGGTGATGCACGCGCGTATCGGCGGCGATGCGTGCATGCATGCCCTGCTGAACTTGCTCGAC
The DNA here is from genome assembly GCA_021807065.1 of bacterium. Lineage (GTDB taxonomy): Bacteria > Vulcanimicrobiota > Vulcanimicrobiia > Vulcanimicrobiales > Vulcanimicrobiaceae > Tyrphobacter. The sequence continues at coordinate 10,976 of JAKAPO010000046.1, read as the reverse complement.
AACGCTATCGCGCACGGCGATGAGAATGGAAACGTGCGAATTGCGTGTTCTGCCGTTGCCGGCTACGTCGAGATCGGCATCGAAAACGAGGGAGCGTGGGTAGAGCACGATAGCGCTCGCGGACATGGTCTCGGACTCTCGATTGCGCGCACCATTGCCGAGCGTGCAGGAGGCGAAATCCGTATCGAGCACGCGCCCGACCGGGTCCGGGCGGTCTTGCGCCTTCCTGCAGCGACCGATGCCGCCGGGCGGAGGTCGCACCAGTTGCGTCGTAGCAAGAATACGTGACCCTTCCGCAGACCGGCGCTGTCGGCACGATGCTCTTCGATGCCGGTACGGTTGTCTCGCGCGTTCGCGAGCTCGGCGCTCAAATCTCGAAGGACTATGCCGGAAAAGTGCCGGTACTGATCGGCGTGCTCAACGCCGCCGTTCCCTTCCTTGCCGATCTTGCGCGCGCGGTATCGATTCCGGCCGAATTCGACGTCATCGCGGTTACGAAGTTCAGCGTGCAGGAAGGGATTCGCTTCGAAAAGGATACGGCGCAATCGGTCGAGGGCCGGCACCTGATTCTCGTGGAGGATACCATCGATACCGGCAGGACCATGCAATACGTCGTGCGAGCGCTGCGCGCGCGCAAACCTGCATCGCTTGCTGCGTGCGTCTTGCTCGACCGCCCGCAGCGCCGGCTGGCAAACGTCGAGATCACCTACAAAGGCTTCGACATTCCCGCTGTCTACGTCATCGGCTATGGGCTCGATTACCGCGGACGCTACCGCGAACTGCCCGCCCTGTACGTCCTAGAGATTCCGTTGAGTGCCGCGCCTGCATAGCGTGCGGGCCTTCGCGCTCCTAGCGGCATCGCTGATGCTCCTCGCTGTCGCCCCACCTCGGCCGTTTTCCGTCGAGCTGCCGTCGGTCGACCGCGCCGCCGCAACCTATGAGAACCCGAACGTACATCTCGAAGAGATGTTCCGCGCAGCGTTGCTCGACGCAGGAAAGCTCGTCCAAGAGGCGCCGGATGGCACTGCGTACGTGATCACCGGCGATATTCCGGCTGAATGGCTGCGCGATGCAAGCGCGGAGGTTCGCCCCTATCTCTATTTCGCGAAAGACGACCCCGACGTTCGCCGGCTGCTGCGCGGCATCATCGAACGCATGGCAAAATACATCGTCATCGATCCGTACGCCAACGCGTTTACTCTCGACTACCGCGTCTGGGAGCAGAAATTCGAACTCGACTCGCTTTCCTATCCGATCACGCTTGCATGGAGTTACTGGAAGACGACCGGCGATACGTCGATCTTCAACCAGGATTTTTCAAGGGCCCTCGACGCCGTGCTGGTCACGATGGAGCGCGAACAGAATCATCCGCGAGACTCGCGGTACACGCACAAGGAGTTATTCGAGGGCAAGGGGCGCCCGGTAGGCTACACCGGCATGATCTGGACGGGATTCCGGCCCTCCGACGACGCGTGTTACTACAATTTCTTGATCCCCTCGGAGATGTTCGCCGTCGTGGCGCTCGGTGACTTGGCCGAGATCGAGCGCAAGGTCTATCACAATCTGATCAAGGCGAACGAGGCGATGGCGCTGCGAGACGAAGTGCAACGCGGTATCCAAACGTACGGCCTGGTCTACCTTCCCAAGTACGGTTACGTCTATGCGTATGAAGTCGACGGATTAGGTCACGCAATTCTCACCGACGATGCGAACATCCCGAGCTTGCTCTCCGCCCCTTACATGGGATATGCGACACCGGACGATCGTTACTATTTGAATACCCGCGCCTTCTTGCTCTCGCAGGATAACCCGTCGTACTACCAAGGGACCGTCGCGCGCGGCATCGGCAGCTTCCACACACCAGCCAATTGGGTGTGGCCGCTGGCGCTCGTCATGGAGGGGCTGACCGCTACCAGCGCCGCCGAAAAACAAGACGTCTTACGCGAGCTGCTTGCCAGCGACCCCGGCGATCATCTGTTGCATGAATCTTTCGACGACGACGATCCCGCGCGGTTCACGCGTCAGAGCTTCGGGTGGCCGAACGCGCTGTTTGCCGAGTTCGTGATGACGGCGCTCGTGAACAAACCCGAGATCCCGATGGGCGACACCTCGGACCTCGAATTCAGATCCGAATGAGCGTCGACGTCGTTGTGGGGATTCAGTGGGGCGACGAAGGGAAAGGGCGCATCGTCGACTTCTACGCACGCGACTACGACGTCGTTGCGCGCTTCGGCGGGGGAGACAATGCCGGTCACTCGCTGGTCGTTAGCGGCAAGAGCATCGCGCTGCGACTCGTTCCGTCGGGTGCCTTGCAGCCGCGTACCGAACTCTTCATCGGTGGCGGATGCGTCGTCAATCCGTGGACGCTCATCGAAGAGTTCGAACGGCTGACGAAGCTCGGCGTCGACCTGCAGCGGATGTCGATATCCGATCGAGCGCATGTCGTGCTTCCGGCGCACATCGAGGCCGACCACCGCCGAGAGATGGAACGTGGGAGTGACGCGCTCGGCACGACGGGCCGCGGAATTGGCCCGGCCCACGCCGATCGCGCCTTGCGCACCGGCACGACGATGCGCCGGTTTTGCGAACGAGAAGAGTTCCCGGAGGCGAGGCGTCTCGCACCGCACGTCGTCGATGGCGTTGCGTACGTCCACGAACGGCTCGAGCGCGGCAGGCGCGTTCTTGCGGAGGGTGCGCAGGGGACGATGCTCGACGTCGTTTACGGGACGTATCCGTACGTGACGAGTTCGCATACGCTTGCAGCAGGTGCTTGCACCGGGTTAGGTATCGGACCGAAGCGAATCGGTCGCGTCATCGGCGTCGCGAAGGCCTACTGCACGCGCGTCGGTGCCGGCCCATTCCCATCCGAACTGCACGATCGCGACGGCGACCGCTTGCGCGAACGCGGGCGAGAGTTCGGGACCGTTACCGGGCGGCCGCGACGGTGCGGCTGGTTCGATGGCGTAGCGGGTCGCTACGCGGTGCAGGTGAACGGGCTCGACGGGCTGGTTTTGACCAAGCTCGACGTGCTCACCGGCTTCGAGCGTGTTGGAATCGTTACGCGGTACCGCGAAAACGGTGACGTCGACGTAGAACTCCTGGAAGGATGGCAGGACGACGTGCGCGGCGTGCGCCGCATCGCCGACTTGCCTCGAGCCGCGCGCAGATACGTCGACGCGATAGCTTCGCTGCTCGAGGTACCGGTTGAGATTGTCTCCGTCGGCCCCGAACGCGAAGACCTGGCCGTTTGATTTTCAAAGGCGAGCTCTTTCTCGGGGATACGTTTGCGCGTATAAGAGAGGCGATGGCTAAACGGCATTTTACGTTGGAACCGTTGCTCGAATATCGGCACTTGACCGAAGAACGAGTGCGCCGTGATGTCGCGGCGTATGCTCGGGCGTGTGCGATCGCACACGAGGCCTGGCGCGAGGCGGCGCAACGCCTCCAGATTGCGGCGCGCGACCGTGCGGTGCTCGAAAAGTTGGAGGCGCGACGACGCGAGACATGGCTGATACGCGAACGGGGACAGGAAGAGCGATGACCGCGGTGCGCGTTCGGCAGAGCGCGGCGGACGTTTTCACGCCAATCGGCGCCTACCTTGCGCTAGCGCGCGGCACGCCGTCATGCCTGCTGGAATCGGTCGAGCACGGCGAACGAATATCGCGCTACTCGTTCGTCGGCATCGATTATCTGGACGAACGCGAGTTTCCAAGTGGTCCGAGCATCTACGACGAGATGCGCGATTGGATCCAAACGCATCGCCTGACGGAAGAAGAAGGCGCTCTCGGCGGAGCGCTGGTTGCATTTTCCTACGACGCCGCCCGACCGTTTGCCCAGCTCGCTCCGCGCGCACCCGATCCGCCGGCTATGCCGGCGGCGTACGCGGCGATTCCCGCGACGTGGCTGATCTTCGATCATTTCACCGATACGCTCACGATCTGGACGTGCGGCAAGGATAGCGTTGCGCTCGACAAGCGGATAGACGGATACCTCGACCGCCTCTGCCGGCAGGCGCCGGCCTTGCCGCAACGGGTAGGCTGTATCGGAGCGATGACGGAATCGATCGCTCGCTCGCGCTATCTCGACCTCGTGCAGAGGGTGAAACGCCATGTGTACGACGGCGACGTCTACCAGTTGCAGCTTGGGATTCGCTTCGGAGCAGCCCTAGAGGGAGAGGCGCTCGATCTGTACCGCTCGCTGCGCCGCCGTAACGCCTCACCGTACATGTTCTACGTCGAGGCAGCGTTTGGCACGCTCCTGGGCGCATCGCCCGAGTTTCTGGTGCGCCTCGAAGGGCGCCGCGCTCGCATCCGGCCGCTTGCGGGTACGCGGGCGCGCGGCACGGACGACGGCGAGGACGCGCGCATCGCTGCAGAGCTGCTCGCCGACCAGAAGGAACGTGCCGAGCACGTTATGCTCGTCGACCTTGGCCGCAACGATCTGGGCGCGGTCTGCGAATACGGGAGCGTCGAGGTGGACGAGTTGCTGCAGGTCGAGCGCTACAGCCACGTCATGCACATCGTTTCAGACGTCATCGGTCGATTGCGCCCCGATGCCGATGCCCTCGATCTGTTTCGTGCCGGTTTTCCAGCCGGCACCGTGACCGGCACGCCGAAGGTGCGCGCGATGCAGATCATCGACGAGCTCGAACCCGTAACGCGCGGCTTCTACGCGGGAAGTATCGGCCGCTGGAGCTACGGCGGCGACTTCGACTCGTGCATCACGCTGCGCAGCCTGCACGTTCGCGACGGCAACGCGTGGTGGCAAGCCTCGGCAGGTATCGTCGCCGACAGCGATCCAGCTTATGAATACGAAGAAGTGCTAAGCAAGACTCGGATCGCGCGCGAAGTGCTGGGAATCCAGCTGCGGTGAAGCTGCTTTACGTCGATCATTACGACTCCTTTGCGTACAACGTCGTACACTTGCTGGCGGCGCAGGGCACGTCGCCGACCGTCATGCGCAGCGACGATCCGAAGCTCGTGCCCGCCGTTCTTGGCCGCTACGACGTGCTCGTCGTCGGCCCGGGTCCGGGGCATCCTCGCGAGATTCCGCAGGTCCTCGCTCTTCTGAAGGCGGCGATCGATACCGGCATGCCGGTCTTCGGAGTCTGCTTAGGATTGCAAGCAGTCGGCGAAGTCTCGGGTGCGACGGTAACGCACGCGCCGCGCCTGATGCATGGAAAGACATCGCGCATCGAGCACTCGGCGAACGGAATCTTCACCGGCGTTCCATCCCCGCTGACCGCGACTCGCTACCATTCGCTTTGTCTCGATCCCGCTTCCATGCCGGCGGACTTGATGGTGACGGCGCGCAGCGAGGACGGCGTCATCCAAGCGATAGCACACCGCGAGCGTCGCGTCGCGGCAGTGCAGTTTCACCCGGAATCGGTATTGAGCGAATATGGTGCCCGAATCATCCGAAACTTTCTCGACGAGGCGTGAATATGGATTTTTGGCGGCGCTACTTCCTAGCCGTTGCCGTCGTTGCGCTCGTGCTGGGAGGCCTGGGCGTTCTGGGACGCGTCGTACGTGGCGGCCGGATACTTCCCGGCGCGCGCCGTTTGGAACTTCTCGAAAGCATCGCGCTCGGGTCGCAGAGCACGCTGCATCTCGTACGATGCTACCGGTACCGTTCGGCGCCTATTCGTACGTGAATTGCCTGATTGCGTTCAGCCCGCTGTCGGTGAAGTAGATCTTGCGGTCGAAGGCGAGGATCGCGGCCTCGGGAGCGGAGCCTGACTTCAGCGAGAAGTTCCGCATGTGGCCGTCCTGAGGGTTGTACTGCAGGATGCTCGGCGATCCGGGTGGCAGGCAGAAGATGTAGAAATTTCCGTCCAATCCCTGCTGGATCGGCCCCGGGTTAGGGCACCCGGTGAGCGTCACTTCGCTGAACGTGCCGCTATTGGTCGTTACCCGGCCGAGCTTGCCGGCGGCGTTCTCGGTGAACCAAATTGCATGGTCAGTTCCGTAGGTGATGCCGTAGGGCTGCGAGCCCGCCGTTGGAACGTTGTAGAGCGTTATCGCATCGGTGATTGGAACGATTTCGCCGATCTGATTGCTGCCGTTGAGCGTGAACCAGATTCCGCCGTCATTGCCTACTGAAGTCGCTTCGAGCGGCGTGCTTCCTCCAACGGTGAACTCGTTGATCGTACCGCTGAGCGTCACTCTTCCAACCTTGTCGGTCGCGGACTCGGTAAACCAGAGGGCGCTATCGCCGGGTCCGATGACGATCGAGGTCGGGTCGGACGACGCGGTGGGGATGATGAACTCTGCGAAATTCGACGTCGCCGGGTCGTACCGCCCGATCTTGTTGCCGGCGTACTCGGTGAACCAGATGTTCCCGTCGGTTCCGAAGGTGATACCGTACGGTTCCGATCCGGGATTGGGCAACGTCACCTCGTGAAATTTTGCCGTCTGATCGAGGAAACCGATCTTGTTCCCAGCCTCCTCGGTGAACCAGATGGCGGAGGCGCTCGACGTGATCCCGATAGGATCGGATGCGCTCGTCGGAATCGTATAGGTGCTCGTGACCGACGGGACGACCGGGGTTGGCGTCGGCGCAACGGCTCCCACCGGATAGGTCTTGCCACAGCCGGCCAGGAGGATAGCGGCAGTCACCGCGCCGGTGATGTAGCCCAGCGTACGTCGCATGAAGCCGGGTTATTGGCTCCGGCGCTCGCGGTTCCCGCTCAGCCGCCGCCCAGGTTGCGGAGCGCAGCCGCTTGCGCAAGCTTTACAAGCGGTTGATCGGCCCCAGGTAAAGAAGCATCTCCGCGTGGCCGATGGGCTAAGTTGTGTGGGGCAATGGGTCCGTGAGTAAGAGGGTCCTGATCGTTGACGATGCCGTCGTCATGCGGATGATGATCAAGGGCATCCTTGCGAAAAGCGGTTTTGAAATCGTCGGTGAGGCGCAGAACGGTCTCGAGGCGGTGGAAAAGTACATGCAATTGCAGCCCGATCTGGTGACGATGGACGTTGTCATGCCCGAGATGGACGGCATCGCTGCGGTCAAGCAGATTCTGTCCCACGATCCATCGGCGAGAATCGTCATGTGCACGTCGATGGGTCAACAGGCTCTGGTCGTCGAGGCGATTCAAGCCGGTGCGAAATCGTTCATAACCAAACCGTTCCAGGCGCCCAAGATCGTCGATACGCTCAACAAAGTACTGGCGGCGTGAATCAGAAAGGCGTGATGACGTGATCGCAGCAAGGCTCAACGACCTTCAAAAAGACGCCCTCAAAGAAGTTGCAAACATCGGCGCCGGTCACGCCGCCACCGCGCTTTCGCAGCTATTGAATACCAAGATCGGTCTCGTCGAGCCTCACATCGAAGTCATGAGCTTCGCCGAGTTGAGCGAGCACGTTGGACGCCAGCACGGCGACCGTTCCGTTGCGGTGCTCCACATGCACGTACGGGGCGAGGCGCCAGGCGAGATCGTCGTTCTCTTCGATAACGAGCAGGCGTCCGGTTTCGTGCACCGCTTTATCCGGCGCGTGATCGGCGACATCACGATCTTCGAATCGATCGCTGAGTCCACTTTGAAAGAGTTGGGCAACATCGTCGCCGGGTCGTACCTGAGCGCAATCGTCGAGCTCACCGGTGTCCGTCTCGAGCCTTCGGTGCCCGCCCTTTCATTCGGAACGATGCAGGCCGCCTTCGGCGACCTCATGCCAATCGATCCACGGCGGCCGGTCTTCCTCGTGAAGAGCGTTTTCCTCGATAACGGCGCGACGATCAGCGGAGAGTTCATCTTCATCCCGGAATACGGATCCATCGCACCCTTGCTCTCGATCTTCGGGATCTAGGAGCCGATGCCAGGCGAGTCGTTCGATCGCGCCGAGTTCATCGCGTACTTCCGCGATGAGGCCGAGGAGTTGCTCGGGCGCATCGAGTCAAGCTCGTTGGAGTTGGAGAAACAAACCGCCGCCGGCACGTTTGATGCGGAGATCGTCAACGCGCTGTTCCGCGCGCTGCACACGCTCAAGGGAAACGCGGCGATGCTGGGTTTCTCCGATATCGCGGAGGTCGCGCATCGTCTGGAGAGTCTGTGTGATAGGATGCGTTCGCAACGCACGGTGCAACCGCAAGACGTCGAGCTGCTCTTTGCGGGAAGGGATCTCCTCGGCAGGCTCCTTGCCGCCCCTGCGCGTGCCCAAGCTCCGTCGGATATGGGCGATCTCCTCGAGCGATTGGAGGCCTATGCCAAGCCCGCGCAGGACGACACCGAGGCGTTTGAGGCTGAGGTTGCACGGATGCTTGCGGAGCAGAGTGCGGCGAAAGCACCGGTGCAACCATTGCCGTTGCAGACCGGCCGCCGCCGAACGATCCGCGTCGACATCGAGCGTCTCGACGCGCTCTTGAATCTGGTCGGTGAACTCGTAGTGAATCGCACGCGCATCTCCGAGATCGCCGCAACGCTCGCGCAAGCCGATCGTGATGGAACGATCGCCAAGGCGCTCTCCGAGAGCGCAGGACTGCTTTCGCGAACTGCCGGCGAGATTCAGGAATCGCTGATGCGCATTCGCATGGTGCCGATCGGTCAGGTTTTCGAGCGTTTTCCACGCCTGGTTCGCGATGTCGCGAAGGCGCGGCGGAAAGAAGTCGCGCTCGAGATTGCCGGTGCCCAGACGGAACTGGACAAGACGATCGTCGACGAGATCGGGGAACCGTTGATGCACCTGCTGCGCAACTGCGTGGACCATGGGATCGAGTCGCCGGAGGATCGCCAGGCTGCGAACAAACCGCGGGTGGGGAAGATCGAGCTCAACGCGTATCACGAAGGCAACCAAATCATAATCGAGATCGGCGACGACGGGAGCGGCATCGACCTCGAACAGGTGCGGTGGCGTGCGATCGAGCAAGGCCTGGTTTCGGCACAAGAGCATCTCACCGAGCAGGAACTCGTGGAGCTGATTTTCGCTCCCGGCTTTACGACCGCCGACGAGGTATCCGACGTCAGCGGTCGCGGCATGGGAATGGATGTCGTAAAGAAGAGCGTCAGTCACCTGAAAGGACATCTAGAGGTCCATACCGAGCGGGGACGCGGCACGCGATTCACGATCAAACTCCCGCTGACGCTCGCGATCATCAATGCGCTGCTGGTTCGGATCGGGGATGAACGCTACGCGCTACCGCTAGACTCCGTCGTCGAGTCGCAAAGCGTCGGAGTCGACGCAATTCGAACGCTGTACGGAAACGAAATCCTCATGCTCCGTGGAGAAATTGTGCCGCTCGTCCGCATCGCCGAATTTTTCGGCTTGAATATTCAGCGAAATCCGGAAAAAGCGATGGTCGTGATCGTCAGCGTGCAAGGGCGTCAGGTCGGTCTCGTCGTCGATGCCTTCGAAGGAGAGCAAGAGATCGTGATCAAGCCGCTCTCCGACGTCGTCGGCAGGATTGCGGGAATCTCCGGCGCTACGATCCTCGGTAGTGGAGCTATCGCGCTCATTCTCGACGTGCACGCGCTCGTGAGCGACGCCTATGCGAGCGGCAAGGTTGCGCGCGCCGAATACTCGGCGGTTTCTGGAACGTAACGAACGTGGCCGATATCGTTCAAATTGCTTCCTTTCGCATCGGTGCCGAAGAGTACGGCGTCGACATCTCGCAGATCCAAGAGATCATTCGCATGATGGAAGTCACCCGCGTTCCGCGAACGCCCGACTATGTCGACGGCGTGATCAATCTACGGGGCCAGTTGATACCGATCGTCGATCTGCGCACGCGGTTCGGCATGGAGCGCGCCGCACCGACGAAAGATACGAGGATCATCGTTACGGACGTCGGTTCGAAACGGATCGGTATCGTAGTCGACAGCGCTACGGAAGTGCTCAGCATTCCAATTGAGGCGATCGAGCAAGCTCCGGAGATCATTGCCAGCGCCGCCACCGATTACATTCAGGGTGTCGGAAAGATCGGCGACCGGCTCGTCATCCTGCTCGATTTGACGATGGTCATCTCCGGCGCGCAGGCCGGGGATTTGGAAAGGTCACTCTCCGCTTAAGGCGAAGCGCTAGTCCGTGCGCCGCAGGACGCTCGCCTTGCTCATGGTTGCCGCATTGGCTGCGGCACTCTCTTCACATGCGCCGGCGACGACGCCGGGATCGAAAGCGACGCATGCAGCCAAGCACACGCCGACGCCGCTGCCGGTCATCTATCACACGCGCACCAGCGAGTTGTGCTCGGCGCTCGTGAAGCACATCAAGCCGATTCTCGGCATGATGGAGCAGAACGATGCGACGATCGCGCAGAGCCCCCCGCTCTTCCGAAGATATATGAGAGACCTTGACAATCGGGATCCTCAGAGCCAAAGCGCCGGATCCGCCGAGCGCGATTTGACGCTCTATCATCTCGAGCAATTGGTCGGCCCGCTCGCCAAGAATGTCCTCGCCATTCAACGCGAGCTGGAAGATCCGAACGTCTTTCCGCCCAATCCGACGACCGACGATCAGAAGAAGCTCGATGAAATGCGCGACACGCTGCTCAAGGCGCTTGCCACGCAAGCTGCGACGCTCGACCTCATCAACGGATACGTCAACACCCAGCAACTCGCGGAACTGCAACACGAGGGGACGCAAGGCTCCAACATCAATGCGATCAACGGCGGCGACCTCGCTCCGGGATCGACGCCGAATCCAGCGACGCCAAATCCTCTTCTCGTCGATCCGAGTCAAGTTGCGGGTATCGCTCCGAATCCGTACTCTATAGATCCGCTCTCGATCCCCGGTGTCGCGGGTTCGGTCGGCGACACGCCGCTGAGCCGGTTGTTGGATGCGATCCAATGGATCCGCCAGGAGACGGCGCAGCGCGAACGCATCGCCGCGCAACCCATCATTCGAGCGGCTACCTCATGCCGCGCAGCTGCTCAAACTCCGCATCCATAAGGAGCGCCGCTCCCGCAGATATTTCTGCGATCGCCGCCATTCACGTAGAAGCCTGGCGTGCGAATTATCGCGGCATGATGCCCGACGAAGCGATCG
>JAKAPO010000045.1 GCA_021807065.1 bacterium | reverse complement strand
AATCGCTTCAAGCAATGGAGGCGCGTCGCGACGCGGTACGAAAAGCTGGCCGCGAACTACGCCGCCGTGATCCTTATCGCAGCAAGCATGCACTTCGTCAATCTACTACTTTGAAAACACGCCCTAGTGAGTGCCCGGTACCTGGCAAGATTCGAAGGCGACGTCGTAGATGCCCAGGCCCGACGACTGCGGCGAGAGGCGTAGCTCGCGACTTGCAGCGTACGGAGCATTGTAGCCGACGATTTCATACGCCCGGCCCGCATCGACGTTGACGTACGAGTTGCCGCTCGCATCGTACTTGACGTCCGTTCCGGCAAACTGCCGCGGCACAGGCTGGCCGTCGAGCGTGACGTCGACGCGAATCGCATCGCCTCGCACGGGACGCATCACGACCATGACTTGAATCGCGTGATAGCGCATCGCGAACCAACCGTGCGCGGCGTCGGAGACGGCGGCATCGCTCGTCATGTGCCAGTAGCCTTGCAGGTAGACCGCGCCGTCGCGATGTCCGCCGGGATCGTGATAGTCGGATGACATCGAGCGACTGCCCATCGGGCTCGCGTCAGCGATCTGAGCGTGGCCGACGACGGACTCCGCCGTTCGCGGATAGCAGACGGCGCCGGGCTTGTCGTAACTATCCTGCGGGAGCAGCGCCATCAGCGGCGGCACATTGAGATTCGGCTGCGTGACCTTCAATATCAACTGGATCTTGTGTTCGGTATCCGGATATGCGCCCTCGCCCGAGAACCGTTCGACGAGCTGCTCGTTTGGCGCGAACAAGAAATGCGTCGGCCACGCGTCCACGTGATAGCGATTCCAGATCGCGTTGCGTGCGTCGATCACGATCGGCCAAGTAATGCCCAACCGTTTCGCGGCCGCGGCGACGTTCGCCCGGTTGCCCGAGAATCCGAACTCAGGCGTCTGCACGCTCACGATCTCGAAACCATACCTGTGGTAGCGCTTGTACCATTCTTTCAGGTACGGCAGCGTGCGCAGGCAGTTGATGCACGTGTACTCGAAAAAGTCGACCAACACGGTCTTGCCTTGAAGATCCTGCGGCGTCAACGGCGCGCTGTTGATCCAACCGGTGTTGCCTTCGAAGTTGGGAATGCCGATGCAGTTGAGCTGGATGGCCGAGCAGCTTGGCTGCTGCTGCGCGGGGGCTCGTCCCGGTTGGGCAACCATCGCAATGCAGAGCATTGCCGCGGCGATTCCTCGCATCACCGGCATTCTATAACGCCGCACTGCCCGCGTCTAGCCCGCCCTCTCTACGGCGGGCAGCTCGCGGCAGGTGCCGGCGTAGCCGGCGGCTGCCAGCTGTTGTCGGTTTGCGGCGGTCGCCAGCTGTTATCCGTCTGCGGTGGATGCCAGCTGTTGTCGATGTGCGGTGGATGCCAACCGCCGGAGCCGCCCGCAAGCATCGTTATCCGCCGGTGCCGGCGCACGAGTGAGAATTCGGGACGCGCGAAGTGCCCGATCAACGCGATAAACTCCGAAAGCGTCGTGAAGCGATAGCCGTTGACGGCGGTAACGATATCGTCGTTTTGTAGTCCTGCCTGCGCCGCCCAACCGTTCGGCGAGGGATTGATCACGACGATGCCGCGCAAGGACCGCGCGGTTGGCGCTGCATGGACGAGATCCAGAAACGCCGGCGTGATTTCGATTGCATTCATTCCCAGCGCAGGGACGCGGACGACCAGGCGTTCGAGCGCCGCGGTGCTGGAACTTACTCCCGACGATGTTGCGGAAGCCGCGCGTTGCTGTCTGCCAACGCTCGCGTGAAAGACACGCCCGCCGCGCAGATACGCAATCTGGACGCCGCCCGTGCCGCCGCTCTCCAGCGCCATGATCTGCTGCACCGTCGAGACGGTGTGGCCATTGACGGCTACGATGACGTCGCCCGGACGAATGCCCATCCGCTGCGCGTTGCTACCCGGCCATATGAAGAGCACGAGCACGCCGTGCACGTTCGCGCTCTCGATGTGCGCAGCGTGGAGGACGGCGGGGGTGAGCGTCTCACCGAAGACGCCCAGCCGCAGCGGCGGAGCGGACTGTGGCCCGGTGTAGTGCGGGCTTCCCGGCGTGAGCAGCGGTGCCTCGATCGTGTACTGCTGCCGCGCCTCACGCGACACGATGATCCGGCCGACGAAAAACTTGTCGCCCATCGAGTCACTGACGACGACGTCGTAGGCGTGACCGGGGCGCGCATCTTTGCTCGCGTGAAAATACGATTCGATTACCGTTCCACCCGCCTTCACCGCGATCGCCATGCATTCGTGCGCACCCGCACCGACCGGCTCGAGCATCGTCATCTCGATGTTGTCGAGCCCTGTCTGCGTGCTCGGAAAGACGAGCCGCACGTCGACTTCCGGGCCGCGCCCGGTATCCGGCATAACTCCGTAGCGCCGAAGCGCGTCTTCGGCAACTGCGCGCTGCTGCGCGTACGTGAGATACGCTTGCACGGTACCATCGTAGGTCGACGCTTGCCCGCGCACCGGTAGCGCGAGAGCACACAAACCCATCAATGACAACCAGAAAGAGCGCGTGAACGTCCTCATCTTCGGAGTCTTTCGTTCGACGAACATACGCTCCTTGGGGAGCGCGTAACGATCGCGCTAGTCCAGTCTGCCGAGAAGCGAGCGTGCGATGATCAGCTGCTGGACTTCCGAGGTACCTTCGTAGATCTCGGTGATCTTCGCGTCGCGGTAGTAGCGCTCGACGGGAAACTCGGTTGTATACCCGTAGCCGCCGTGTATTTGAATCGCGTCGGCGGCGTGCCGCCGCGCCGCCGTCGAAGCGAAGAGTTTTGCTTCGCTTGCTTCCAGGGCGAACGGCTCACCGGCATCGGCGAGCGCGGCGGCTCTGTGGGTGAGCAGGCGCGCCGCTTCGAGATCGGTTGCCATGCGCGCGATCTTGAATGAAACGCCCTCGAAGGCGGCAATCGGCTTGCCGAAGGCGTAGCGCTCTTTCGCAAATTGCACCGACGCGTCAAGGCACGCTTCGAGTATCCCGGTTGCTTGGGCAGCGATTCCGATGCGGCCGCCCGAGAGCGTCGCGAGCGCTTTGGCCAGGCCCTCCCCCTCATTTCCAAGCAGCGCCTCTCGACCGACGCGCGCGTCGTCGAAAGCGAGATCGCACGTATCGCTCGTGTGGATGCCCAGTTTTTCGGTGACGCGCTCGACGCGCACGCCGGGCGTCTGCGGATCGACGAGAAAGGCGCTGATGCCTTTGCCGCCCTCGCCACCCGTGCGGAACATTGCCATGACGACGCCGGAGAAACGTCCGTTGGTGCACCACTGTTTGCGCCCATTCAAAATGTAGGCGTTGCCGTCGCGCGCCGCGCGCGCACGTATCTGCGCGGCATCGGAGCCGGCATCGGATTCGGTGAGTGCAAACCCGGCGAGCACGTTCCCGCTCGCCAGTTTCGGCAGCCACGCCTTTCTCTGCGCCTCGCTGCCGAGCTTGTCGATCGCCGCACAGATCATCGAGTGCACCGAGAGCGTCACCGCGGCGCCCGCATCGACGCGTGCAATCTCTTCGACTGCAAGAGCGCACGCAACGTATCCCGCGCCCGCACCGCCATAGGCTTCGGGCACGAGAATCCCCATCAAGCCCGCTTGTGTAAGCGTTGCGTAGAGTTCGCGTGGAAAGGTGCGCTCGCGATCCCACTGCGCGATGTGCGGTGCGATTTCCAAGCGCGCAATCTCTCTCGCAAGATCGCGCGTAGCGGTTTGCTCAGGGGTCAGCCTAGTACTCATAGAAGCCGCGGCCGGACTTGCGCCCGAGGCGGCCGGCGGCGACGTACTGGCGGAGCAGCGGGCACGGCCGGTACTTCGAATCGCCAAAGCCTTCGTGCAGCACGTTCATGATTGCGAGGCACGTGTCGAGACCGATGAAGTCCGCCAGCTCGAGCGGTCCCATCGGATGGTTCGCGCCGAGTTTCATCACGGTATCGATCGCTTCGGCCGAAGCGACGCCTTCATAGAGCGCGTAGATCGCTTCGTTGATCATCGGCATCAGCACGCGGTTGGCAACGAACCCGGGAAAGTCGCGTGTCTCGACCGGCGTCTTGCCGAGCTGCACCGCAAGCGCCTTGACGGTGTCAAAGGTCTCACCGGACGTCTCCAGTCCGCGTATGATTTCGACCAGTGGCATCACCGGAACAGGGTTCATGAAATGCATCCCGATGACGCGCGGCGCGCACCGCGTAACGGCGGCGAGTGCGGTGATCGAAATCGAGGAGGTGTTGCTCGCGAGGACCGCTTCGGGTCGCGTCTGTTGGTCGAGCACTTCGAAGATCGCGCGCTTGGTCGTCAAATCTTCGGTGACCGCCTCGATCGCGACCTCGACTTCCACGTTCGTCAGGTGCGGCGTTGCGCATATGTTGGCGAGCGCGTTGTCGCGTTCGGCCTTGGTAATGCGCGACTTCTCGACCGCGCGGTCGAGGTTCTTACGAATGACGGCGATGCCGCGTTCGATCAGCTCGTTGTCGCGGTCGTTGAGCAACACCGTGTGGCCGTGCTGCGCCGCCACCTGCGCGATACCGGCCCCCATCTGTCCGGCCCCGACGATCAATATCTCCATACTCTCATTGGCTAGAAACCATGTTGGCGCATCATGAGTGAGACGAGTTGTGTGCGGTTGCGCAGTCCCAGTTTAGAATAGACCGAGCTGAGATGCTTCTCTACGGTTCGCAGATTAACGTGAAAGCGCGTCGCAATACTCTTGTTGGAAGCGCCGTCCGCAACCAATCGCGCAATTGCGCTCTCCCGCTTAGAGAGGCCGCCGATTCCGCGCGACTCTCCCACGGCGCCATGCCTGCGATACGCGCACGCCGTGCGCACGCCTGCCCGCAACTCCGCGCAGCGGTTTTCGTGCAAAGGCCAGCGCAGGTCGCGGTAGATACCCTCGGCCTCGGCCGCACAGAGGCGCCGCCGCTCGTCATCGGCGGCCGCTTGCAGGGCACGCATATGGGCCGCCGTCGCGGCGTAGAGGGGCACGCCAAGCAGGGCGTCGAGTTTCGGAAGGAAGATGCTCGCAGCCTGTGCGGCAACCGAGCCGCCGAGTTCCATCGCGGCAACCAGCGTCTCCGTGGCAGCGAATGGGCTATGGAGCGCTGGGAGCGCCTGGGCGAGCAGGGTCTGCGCCCCGCCGTAGTCGCCTTGCGCGCGCAGCCAACGGGCATACGGACCCGCAATTCGTCCGAGGACGGAGTCGATATTCGTTTGGAACGCTCGATCGACGATCCCTTTCGACACAGCGTCGACGATGACACGGCCGTCACCGGTCGCCGCACCGATGGTGAGCGCCGCAGCGGCTAACGCGATCGGTCCGGTTGTCGAAGGCTCGGGAACCGCGAGACCGCGTTCGACGAGCGCTCGAGCCTCAGCCAAGTTCCCCAGCCGGGCCTGCACGAGCGCTGCATTTGCGCAAGCGAGCATCTCAAGCGAGGGGAGTCGCAACGTCCGCAGTTCCGCAAGCAGCGGATCGAACACCGCAAGCGCTTCGGTATCGATGCCGAGCGCGCAGAGGAAGAACGCGTAGTTAAAACGCGCACGCATTATCGCCGCCCGACCGAGTGTCGAGCTTGCCTCAAGGTACCTGGCGGATGCATCCCGCAGGGTGCCGACGTCCCCCTTCACGGCTGCGGCGTATCCAGTCACGCTCCAATAGAGAGACGCTTCGCCTGCATCCGCAGACTCTACGATCAGCGACTGCGCGGCATCGACGTCGCCGCGGTCGATCAGGCAGCACGCAAGGTGGAGTGAGAGTCGTGCGCGCAGGTCGTTCTTGCAGGGGTCAAGTTCGCTTAACGCCTGAGAAAGGATTGCGCCGGCGCGCGTGTTGTCGCCCGCGGCCCGCGCCTCCATCGCCATCGCCCCCCGCAAGTTCGCGGCGCCGATCGTATCGCCGAGGCTTCGTCTCACCGCGATCGCATCCGCATACCAAGACTGCGCGCGTTCCGTACTGCCATCGCGGGACCACGCAGTCGCAGCCTTTGCCGCCAGGCGTGAGCGAACGCCGGGAGTCTCCGTCTGCTCGAGTGCACGCTCGAAGCAGCGCGCCGCGTCGGCGTATGCGTGGAGCCCGCATGCCTCGTCGCCGGCCTGTTCGTTGTAGAATAGGCAACGCTGCCGGTCGCCCGCGGCCCAGGCATGATAGCCGAGATCCTGGGCGCTCGCGAAGTGCATCGCCCCGAGCAAGCGCAGCACGCGACCGTGCGCTGCTCGCCGTTCCCTCTCACGCATAGCCCCATAAATGACGTCGCGAGTGAGCGAGTGACGAAAGGCAAAAGATTCCCCTCCGAGCCGTGCTTCGACGATCTGCTCCTCGCAGAGACGCTGCAAGGCGGCGAGGACCTCGGAGAGGGGACGCTCGGCGATACGCGCTAGGAACGCGGGCGAGAACTGCCGGTCTAGGATCGAGGCCCATTTCGCGATGCGGCGCACGCCGGCGCTCAAGCGCGCCAGTCGTTCCCGGATGGCGGCACGAACCGTCAGAGGAAGCGCATCGGTGCGCTCGCTGCCTCTGCGCTCCAAGACATTCTTCAGCAACTCCTCGGCGAAGAACGGATTACCTTCGGCGCGCTCGACGATCTCCTCGAGGGTGCCGGCCGCGCAGGGGTGGTGCGCCGATGATGCCATCGCCTGGCGCAACAGCGTGCGCATCTCGCGCGGGGGTAATGGGTCCAGCACGATTTCGCGCGTGCGATATCGCTGCAGGCGCGCAAGATACTGCGCTGCCACGTGTCTATCGCAGAGCTCGTCGGAGCGGTACGTTACCGCCACGAGGAGCGGCAGCGACGCAAGCGCGGGCAGCAGGTGCACGAGGAATTTGAGCGTGCCTCTATCGGCCCATTGCAGATCTTCCACAACGAGCGTAGCGTTTCGGCGCCGGCACGCGATGGTGACGGATTCACCGAGCAATGCCATCTGCTCTGCCTGCGATAGTGCCGGCAAGAGCTTCGGATCGCCTCCGATTTCCTGCAGCGCTTCAAGAATCGGGCCATACGGCGGGTTCCCAAACTCGCGGGCGTATCCGATACCGAAGTTGGTTCGGCGCCCCGTGAGTTCTTCGCGAAACGCACGAATGAGACGACTCTTGCCGATCCCGCTCTCGCCGGAGACGAGCACGAGTCCGCCATGTCCTCGCGTGGCCGCGAGGCGGAGCGCCAGGAGTTCGCGTAACTCCTCGACCCGCCCGACGATCGACGGACAAGCAACGGGATCGACGACCATAGCGCGCCCATCTTTCTTCGAGCGCCTGCTCGGTCCCCGGCGCAAATGGTTCGGTTTCCCGGTCTACGCACGGGACGCCGCCGACAATAGACTAGAGCACGTGAAACGTACTTGGAGAATCTTCGCCCTGTGCCTCGTCGTGCTCGTAACGGGCATCAGCGGGTGTGCCGGTTGCAACCGGACAGGCATCGCCTTCAACCCGCCGATGACGAGAGGAGGTGGAAAGGGCGCGAAAGCCAGCAAGTTCGTCTACATCACGAATCAGGCTTCCGACAGCATCTCGGCGTTTGCGATCGACTCCGCCAACGGCGCGCTCACCCCGGTGGCGGGTTCACCGTTTGCAGCAGGCAGCGGCCCTGATGGCATAACGATCGACTCTACCGGCGCCTTTGCGTACGTTGCCAACTTTGGCTCCGGCGATGTTTCCGCGTACACGGTCAACGGGACGACCGGCGCGCTCACGCCCATTGCCGGTTCGCCCTTCACCGTGGCGCGCGTCCCCGGCAGAGTCCCACCCCGCGCCGGAGTTACCGGTGCAGCAGGAATCGCGGCGCGTCGAGCTCCGGCATTCGTAAGCCAGGGGGGAAGCACCCCGGTAATGGTGGCGATCGATCGTACCGGCAAGTTCGGGTTCGTCCCGGAGGATGACAACGGTGTCGTCGCTGCGTATGCAATCGACACAACCACCGGTGCACTCGCCCCCGTTACCGGTTCGCCTTTTGCGGCCGGTAGCTATCCGGCGGAAGCCGCGACCAGTCCGGTCGCCAATTTCCTGTATGTGGTCAACGCCGACAACGTCTCCGCGTACGCGATCGACGCCACCACCGGCGCGCTTACGCCCATTGCCGGCTCGCCCTTCGCAACGGGCAGCACTCCCAACGGCATTGCGATCGATCCCCTCGGTACGTTTGCGTATGTCACGAATCAAGGCTCCAACAACGTGTCGGCGTTCGCCATCAACGGGGCGACCGGCGCGCTGACGCCCATTGCCGGTTCGCCCTTCGCGACAGGGAGCACACCTCGAGGGGTGGCGATCGATCCCACCGGTAAGTTCGCCTACGTTGCCGATAGTGGGTCCAACGACATCTCTGCGTACACCATCAGCGGCTCAACCGGAGCGCTCACGCCGATTGCGGGTTCGCCTTTCGCCGCGGGGAGTGGCCCGATCAGGATTGGGGTCGACGCCTCCGGTAGGTTCCTCTACGCCAGCAACTGGGGCACCATCACGAACGGCTCGGACAATGTCTCCGCCTTCGCGATAAACGGAATGACCGGCGCGCTCACGCCGGTCGCCGGGTCGCCTTTTACTACGGGCAGCCGCCCCTGGGGAATCGCGTTCGAGCCCTAATCGAAAGCAGTCGGCTATCCCACTTTGACGAGCAGTGCGTCGCCTTGGCCGCCGCCCGAGCAGATCGCCACGATACCGAGGCCGCCGCCGCGTCTGCGCAGCTGATTGACGACCGCACCGGCAAGTCGCGCGCCGGAGGCGCCGATGGGGTGGCCCATCGCCACCGCACCGCCATACTTGTTGATCGACTCGACGTCGAGCCCGAGATTTCTTGCCGACGTGATCGCCACCGACGAGAAGGCTTCGTTGATCTCCCAGACGTGCACGTCGTTGCGCGTCAAGCCGTTGCGATCCATGAGCTTCTGCGCGGCCATCGCCGGCGTCAGCGCGATATAGGGTGAGTCCCATGCAACGCCGGCATGATCGACGACCGTCGCGATCGGCTCGTAGCCGCGCTCCTTTGCAAAGGCCGCGTCGGCGAGAATGATCGCGGCGGCACCGTCGTTGACGCCCGGCGCGTTGCCTGCGGTAATCGTGCCGCCGGGTTCGAGCGGTTTCAACTGCGCGAGCGCTTCCAGGCTCGCGTCCGGACGCACCGCCTCGTCGCGTTCGACAGTGGCGTGC
Source organism: bacterium (assembly GCA_021807065.1). Lineage (GTDB taxonomy): Bacteria > Vulcanimicrobiota > Vulcanimicrobiia > Vulcanimicrobiales > Vulcanimicrobiaceae > Tyrphobacter. Next base: position 1,957 of record JAKAPO010000045.1, on the reverse strand, counting down.
GGTACCTCGCCGGTCAGGAACGGCGCATACTTTTCATAATCGAGCGTGAATCGCTCCGATGGGGTGTGATCCCAAACGTTGCCGCCTCCGCCGACGGTGGCAGGCACGCGTACCTCGCCGTGACGCGGCATCCGATCGACCACGATCTTGCCCTTCGCTTTCGTTGCGACGCGCACGGGAACGATCTCGTCCTTGAAATGCCCCGACTCGTGCGCGGCATGCGCCCTCCGATGGCTCTCGTACGCAAAACGGTCTTGCTCCTCACGCGAGAGCGCGAGTTCGTTCGCGACGAACGCGCCCTGGGTCGCCATCGTCATCGGAAAGTACGCGTCCCACAGGCCGTCATAAATCATCGAGTCGATCAGCGCGCCGTCCCCGAAACGGTAGCCGAACCGCGCTTCCTTTAATAGGTAGGGCGCGTTCGACATCGACTCCATGCCGCCGGCGGCAACCATGCGGTGGGCTCCTGCGTCGATCAACCGCATGCCGCTCGCTACGGCAAGCAAGCCGGAGGCGCAGACTTTGTTCACCGTCTCCGCCGTCACGCTCTTCGCCAAACCCGACTTAAATAGCACTTGGCGCGCCGGGTTCTGTCCGGCACCGGCTTGCAGCACCTGACCGAAGATGACGTGCTCGACGTCGGAGGGATCGACACCGGAACGTTCGATCGCTGCGACCAGCGCCGCCGCGCCGAGCGATGTGGCAGGAAGCGATGCCAGCGCACCACCGAGCTTGCCGAACGGCGTGCGCGCGAAACCGAGGACGACGGTGGAGTTGCTCATGCGAAGGGCTTCTCCAGCGGAATGCAGACCGCCTCGCCTTTGGGGTCGCAATGCTCGCGCTCTATCTGGAGCGTCACGTGCGTGATGCTGAACCGTTCGCGCAGCAGCGCGCGAACCGACTGTAGGCAGCGCACCGCATCGGCTCCTTCGCTAAGGAAGACGTGCGCCGAGAGCGCGTGCGCGCCGGCGCCGATCGACCAGATATGCAGCTCGTGCACCTCTGCAACGCCGTCGACGCAACGAATCGCATCCTCGACCACGCGTGCGTCGATGCCGCGAGGAACCGCTTCGAGCAAGATGTCGAGCGCCTCGCGCAACATGTGCAGCACGCCGGCAACGACGATCGCGCAGACGACGAGCGAGAAGAGCGGATCGATCCACGCGCGATGCGTCCAGAGAATGAGCAGCCCCCCGATCATCACCGCGAACGACCCCATCGCGTCTCCGGCAACGTGAAGGAACGCACCCCGCGCGCCGAGATTGGTGCGCGCGGCCTGCATCAAGAGGAAGCCGGCGGTCAGGTTTCCACAGAGCGCGAAGAACGACACGGCCGCCATGAGCGAGCCTTGCGGATGCAGCGGATGCATGATGCGCTGGACCGCGCCGTAGGCGACGAGTGCGGTGATGCCGAGCAGCAGGGCGCCGTTGAAGACTGCGCCCAACACCTCGCACCTGCCGTAGCCGAATGTCTTGCGCCGGTTCGCCGGCCGCATCGCCAGAAGAGCGGCAAGAAGCATCAACGACATCGCGAGCGCATCCGTCCCAGCGTGGACCGCGTCGGCAATGAGACCGAGGCTCTGCGCTCTTATGCCGCCGGCGATCTCAATCGCGGCGACGACGAGGCTTACGGCAAGCGCCGCAACGAGCCGGCTCTTGCGCATGAGGTCATCGGGAGCGCAACGTGCGAGGCCATTCTGAGGCCATTCTTAAGAAGCGATCGATTTGAGCGCGAGCAACGCGAGCATCGCACCGAACGTCACGAACGTCTTGCTCTCCGCCTGCGCGATGACGCGCGAATCCCACTGCTGCTCCGCACCGTCCTCAGCCGGCTCGATTTGCGGAAGCACGCGCGGAACGCGCTCGCAGTACCGCTCGAAATCGTCGCCGAACCGCTCGTGCAGATAGCGCTCCTCGTGTGGAACGATTGCAGCGTAGAGCGCGGCCATCGTCCCAAG
>JAKAPO010000044.1:8996-11375 GCA_021807065.1 bacterium | reverse complement strand
ATCGTGTGGAACGTCGGTGCCATCGTGCGATACGGATGGACCTGTGGTTGCATCGTGTGGAATGTCGGTGCCATCGTGCGATACGGATGGACCTGCGGTCGCATCGTGTGGAACGTCGGTGCCATCGTGCGATGTGTCATGGTGGTTGGTAGCGTTCCCGGAGTCAACCGCGGATGACCGACGACGTGCAGCCGTGCGGCGCTTCGGTCCTGAGGCTGCAGGGGCAGGAAGTTCCTGGGCCGGTTCATGGTCGTAAACGGATGGACGGCGGCTGTAATAGGGGGGCGACCGTGGTTTACCGTGGCGAGAAGATTACGATCCTGTGAAGCGAGCCGGATGTGCTGCACTTGCGCTTGGGTTATCGGGAAGTGCCGCTCGTGTACGACTGCCAGCTGCTGAGCGGTCGGCCGGAGCGGAACGCCGCCGGGGCCGCCGTTGTAGCTCACGCGTCCGTATCGATAGTTGTTCACGATTACCGTACGGTTGACGTAGACGTCGTGAACGACGGTGATGTTGACGTTCGTCACCGCCGTGTTGTAGCGGAACATCCCGCCGTACCAGCTACCACCGACGTACCCGTTGCCGTAGTACCCGAATCCGTAATTGATTCCGCCGTAGAAACCAACCTGATACGCCCAATAGCCAGGATACCAGACGTAATATCCGGCGTAGGGGTCCCAGGCCCAGTAGCCCGGCGTCCAGAGAAGGCCCGGGAAGGGCGCAAGCACCCAGGTTCCGGGTACCCAGTAGTAGCCGCCGGGACCCCATGCCCAGTATCCGGGAATCCAGATGAAGTTTGGAGCCGGACAGGGTGGCTGATAGTACACCGGAATCGCCGGCGGGCCGAAGTTGATCGAGATGCCGATAAAGGCTTGCGCCTGCGACGGCGCCGGAAGCGCCAGGATTGAAACTGCCAAAATAAGCGCTCCGAAGTAACGGGAAATGGTATGCACTCGCTTATCCTCCAATCTACTATGAGAACGGGCTAGCCTTCGCCAGCGTTATTGCCAGGCCCCGGGTCCTCGCTCTCCCTAACCGAACTCTCATTGCGAGGCCGCAGACAGCGAGAGTACACATGAGCGCCTCAAACGCCGGCGAACTGCCGCTCGATGCGGGAGACGTCCGTGAGATCGCGCCTTCGCAGCACGTCGCGGATGCGCGCGGGGCACTCGAATACCAGATTGCCGTCGCATGGTTCTTGCGACACTCCTTGCGATGCTGCCGATTCCAGGCACGCAATCGCTGCAGCACCAAGAGGAGAACGTCACCGCAACGGCGATTCATTTGTGTGCCGGCGAATTACGATTGAGTGCGACGAATACGATGCTCTAGGAGCCTGCCGAACGAAGGCAGATCTCCATCCTCCGGCGACGCGGCATCCGAAAATGGCCCAAGTCCGGCAGGCTCCTAGACCGTTTGGCAAGATGAGCGTGGAGGGCGCAACGTGAAACACGATTTTCCGGAGTTACCGGTCGAGAAATTGCGCGCGGCAATCCCTGCGGGCGACGACGCGCACGCACAGATTGACGCCCTCCGCCGCGAACTGGTCTCACAACAGCCCCGCGCTGCAGCGATCAAAGAGCACGTCGAGTCGTTACGCGAGCATGCGTCCTTGAGAACGTTGATCACCAGTTGGTTCGACGACCCGCGAACGCAGCTGTTCATCAACGACCTGATCCTCGAAGGGTTCTAAGCCACGGTCATCTCGGGGAGCGCTTTTGCCATCCCCTATGACACGAGCCAGAGCGTTTCAGGGCTAGTGGGCCGTCCTGGAATCGAACCAGGGACCTCATGCTTATCAAGCATGCGCTCTAACCAGCTGAGCTAACGGCCCGTACGAGGTGCCCTGGCTTCTCGTCCCGCCGCTAAGCTCCTCGCGGATCATCCGGACGGAGAAAGCGGCACGCGTCTAGCCGCGCGGCGAAGACGGAGTTCACGTGTTTCAGCAGCCTCCGAACCCGGCGCTCGCTTCGCATATCCGGGAAGAAGATCAACAGCGTCCTCGACGGAGAGCGAACCACGATGGCTCAGCATGCGCCCGCCGGCAAGAGGCGAGCGCAACGAGAACGAGACCGGTTGCGATGCGGTTCAAGCGACGAGCAAACCTCGTGTTATTGCTGCAGTGCTTCTAGATTAGCGCGATCCACTTCTTGAGAATCTCGTCTTCGTTCTGCAATTGTTGCATCATGAGGTCTTCGAGAGCCGCCAGCTCGCGTAGCAGCTCGGCGTGCTCCGCTTGCTGCGCGTCGAATGCGGCGTGCTGCACCGCACCGTCGCTCGCGGCGGCGTCGAAGCTCTGGAAAGGGGGGTGCCGCGCTTCGCGTCGTCGCGGTGCTGCGCCCCCATTTGGTAGACGTGATCGATTGGAACGTCACTGCG
>JAKAPO010000044.1:0-8986 GCA_021807065.1 bacterium | reverse complement strand
GTGATCGTCTGGATGAACTTCTTGGTGATCTGATCGTCGGCACGCCGCTGTTGCATGTCCACGTCGCGCAGCGTATTGACCTCACGCATATTCTCGGCACGCTCGTCCATCATTTGATCGAACATCGTAGATTGCAGCGAGAGCTGCTCTTGATTCGCGATCTGGGAGGCGTAGAGACCGAGCTGAAAGTTCTGGTCTTGAGCGTTGATCGCGTTCATTTCGGCGTTTTGAGCGGCACCTGAAGCGTTGCCGAAGAGGCTGCCCAAGAGCGAGGTTCCGGCGCCGATGGCAAGTGGAAGCAAGAACGATATGGTGGTTACCTCACGGTAAGTTTGAGTCTTGGTCACGGTCCGCGTGGTCGTTGGTGACGACGTCGCGGAACGAACGGATGTGAGCGGGAGCAGGAAGAGGAAGCGGCAGGAGCGATGCGGCCTGGGAGGCGAGCGCGCCGACCGAACTGGCTGCCGAGGCAAGCTCATCGCGAGCCGTTTCTTCCACCGAGGCTCCGTTGATGAGCCGCTCGTGCCGCAAGATGGAATCGGCGTAACCTAGTGTCGCGCCGTCGCTCCAGCGCGTACCGGTTCCCGTCGCGTTCGGATCGCCTGCATCGTAGGCGGAGAGCGCGCGGCGAACGCCGACGTAACGCCGGATCAAGCCTGAGAGCATTCCGGCGGCATACTCGGCATTGCGCGAAGGGTCCATCGCCGCAGAGGTCCGAGCGAAGGGGTGGTAACGATCGTCGATTTGAAACAGGCCGCGACCATGCCCGCCGTCGCCGACGACGTTGCGTCCGGCATTGCTGCCGGGCCCACCCGTCTCTTGCGCCGCGACTGCGGCGAGAAGGGCTGGATCGAGGCCATGGTCTCGGGCGGTCGTGGCGATAGCGTCGGCGTACGCGACGCCCCGCGCGGCGAGCGAGGTGGCGGAGAGTTCAGTCATCGCCGCTCTCTTTCACGCAGATGCCGCGTTTGACAAGAGGGCTCAGCCCTTCTTAGAATGGGCGGGTTGCCGGCGCGCGGGTACCGGCGAAAGGCAGCGATGCACAAGGTCGAGATCGGCGGTCTGCTTTCCGGCGGACGCAGCATGGACGTCGAGGACGAGGTGCCGATCGAACCCTTCGAGGGGATCGCTTTCGAGGAGCCTGCCCGCGTACGGCTCACGATGCGATACGCTCAGGGCTGGCTGGAAGTCCGGGGCTCGGTACAGGCGCGGGCGGCGGCAGCCTGCGACATCTGTCTCGAGCCGGTGGAATTCGACGTTCGGGCCGATGTAGAGGAGCGGTTGGACCCGTCGGGCGACCGCGAGCTGTTCGGGGAGAGTAACGTTTTGGCCGGCAGCCGGCTCGACGTCGCGGACCTGGCTCAGCAGGTGCTGCTCAGCGCACTGCCGATGGGAGTACGCTGCGAGCAACACACGACGGAATAAAAGAACGGAAACTCACCAAATGGCGAACCTCAAGTGGAAGACCCCCCGCAGTAAGACGCGCAGCCGCCGTGCTGCGAACTGGAAGCTGCGACCGATTACGACTGTTGAGTGCCCGCAGTGCAAGCAGCCGAAGCGTCCGCACTTTGCCTGCGAGTCATGCGGGACGTACGCGGGCCGTCAAGTTATTGCAGTCGGCGAAGAGTCCGGCGAGTAAGCCGCCGCGCTCTTCAAGGAACGAATGTTGCAACTTCGCGGGGTGAGGATCGCGGGCATCGCACGTTATGCCCCCGAACGCATCGTCACCAACGAAGATTTCGAGCGATGGCTCGACACGTCCGACGAGTGGATCACCGTCAGGACGGGCATGAAGCGCCGCCATTGGGCCGCGGATGACCAGGCAACGAGCGATCTCGCCATCGTTGCGGCGGGTAACGCGCTCGCGCAGGCGGGCCTGAAGGCCGATGACATCGACTGTTACATCGTGGCGACGGCAACGCCGGATTTCATATTTCCCGCCACCGCATGCATCGTTGCAGCGAAGCTTGGCGCGGTAGGGAAGGCCGCTTTCGACGTATCGATCGCTTGCAGCGGGTTCATCTACGCGCTCACCGTGGCGTCCGGTTTGATTCGTTCCGGCGTCTACCGGCGGATCATGCTCATCGGCGCCGAGACGTTGTCGAAGATCATGAACAAGCAGGATCGTGCGACGGCGATTCTGTTCGGCGACGGAGCCGGAGCGGCGGTGTTGGAGGCATGCGACCAGGACGGATTCCTGGCCGCGGAACTGGGTGCCGACGGAACGACGCCGGAGATACTCTATCAGCCGTCGAGCGGAACGCGCAACCCGGTGAGCCACGCCGCGATCGATGCAGGGATGCAGTACATACACATGGCGGGGCGCGAGGTCTTCAAGTTCGCGGTGACGAGCATGGTCGAGGCGACGGAGATTGCGCTGAGAAAAGCCGGACTCGAACGTCGCGACATCAATTTCCTGATCCCGCATCAGGCGAATCGGCGCATCATCGATGCCGCGGTAAAGTATCTGGAAGTTCCACGCGAAAAGGTGCTCGTCAACATTCAAGAATACGGAAATACGTCATCGGCTTCAATTCCGATGGCGCTGGCCGAAGCGGTCGAAGCGAAGCGAATAGGCGGCGGAGACGTCGTCGTGCTCGTCGGCTTCGGTGCGGGGCTCTCTTGGGGCGCTGTGGTTTGGCGCTGGAATTCAATCGGGCCGCAGGGAGCTTCGCGGCCGTGAAGCGCGTTGCCGCGGTCTTTCCTGGGCAGGGTTCGCAGAGCGTCGGCATGGGCGTCGACGTCGCGGCAAACGACCCGGCTGCAGCTCGCGTCTTCGATCGCGCCGCCGGCGTGCTCGGGTACGACGTGCTCGCGCTCGTTCGTGAAGGTCCCGAGGAACGGCTGCGCGAGACGCAGTACAGCCAGCCCGCAATCTTCGTCACGAACGTTGCGCTCTACGAGGCGTGCAAACCGCCGATCGTCGTCACGGCCGGCCATTCGTTCGCCGAGTTTTGCAGCCTTACGATTACCGGCGCTATATCGTTTGAGGAGGCGCTGCACGTCGTCGACGAGCGCGCGAGGGCAATGCAGGAGGCTGCAGAGCGCGAGGCGGGCGGCATGAGCGCAATTTTGGGTCTCGAGGCCGAACGCGTTCGGCCGATCGTCGAACGGGTACGGAGGCAGTCACATGCGTGTCTGCAACTCGCAAATTTTAACTCACCGACGCAGATCGTGATCAGCGGCGACTTGGATGCCGTGCGCATCGCCGGCGAGGAGCTGGTCGAGGCCGGCGCAAAGCGCGTGGTGCCGCTCAACGTCTCTGGCGCATGGCACTCGCAGCTCATGCAGCCGGCAGTTGCGCGTTTCCGTGCGGCCGTGGAATCGGCGCACTTCTCGGTGCCGACCATCGACGTGATTTCGAACGTGGACGGGCAGCCGTACCGCGACGTGGCCACGATCAGGGCGAATCTCATTCGCTCCATCACCGACGAAGTTCGCTGGCACGACACGGCGACGCGCATGCTCGAGTACGATCTGGATCTGGTCGTAGAATTCGGCGCGAGTGCTGTTCTCACGGCGATGCTGCGGCGCATGGAGGGCTCGCCGCGAAGTCAAGGGGTGAGCGATATGGCGGGCGCACGTGCGCTCGAGGCGCTGTTGCGCGACGAGGTGCGCGCGTGACGTTGTCGGGGAAAGTCGCGCTGATCACCGGAGCGAGTCGCGGCATTGGCCGCTCGATCGCGGTCGAGCTTGCGCGTCGAGGTGCGGACGTAGCGATAATCGGTCGCGATGGCTCGGCTCTGGACGGGACCGCCGGGCTCTGCGCCGGCGCTCGCGCCGGTGCGACGGCGCACCCAATCGTCGCGGATGTCACGGATCGTGCTGCGGTCGACGCCGCCGTAAACGAGGTGCTCGAGCGTTTCGGACGCGTCGACGCGGCGGTCGCCAACGCCGGGCAGTCCGTGGATTCGTTGCTTGTGCGGTTGAAGGAGGACGTACTGGAGCGGCTCCTTGCAAGCAATTTGAAGTCCGCGTTCTATCTCTGCACCGCCGTGGCGAAACCGATGATGAAACAGCGAGGCGGGGCGATCGTGCTGGTGAGCAGCATCGTCGGCCTCACCGGCAATGCCGGGCAATCCATCTACGCCGCGACGAAAGCGGGCTTATTGGGACTGTGCAAGTCGGCTGCAAAGGAGTTGGGTTCGCGGAATATAAGAGTCAACGCCGTCGCGCCGGGATTGATCGAAACGGCGATGACCGAGAAGATGCCTGAGACCCTCAGAGAGATGCTCGTAAAACAGGCCGCCCTCGGCCGTGCGGGAAGGCCGGAAGACGTGAGCGGCGTCGTCGCGTTTCTTTGTTCGGATGCTTCGGCATACATAACCGGCCAGACCATCGTCGTGGACGGCGGGGTCGTGATGTGAAGGGAGAGCAATGGCTACGACGTTCGAAAAAGTGAAGAAGATCATCGTCGAGCAACTCGGGGTCGACGAAGCGGAGGTGACGCCCGAAGCGTCGATCACCGACGACCTCGGCGCAGACTCGCTCGATCAAGTGGAGCTCGTGATGGCGTTCGAGACCGAGTTCAACATCGATATTCCCGACGAAGAGGCGGAAAAGATTAAGACAGTCGGCGATGCAGTGAAACGCATCGACGAGAGCACGGCGACGGCTTAAGGTTCGTAGGGTCCTCGGTGTTCGATCAGCTCAGCGATCGCCTCGGCGCGATATTCTCGCGCCTGACCGGCCGGGGTAGGATTAGCGAATCCGACTTGAACGAGGCGATGCGCGAAGTGCGCGTCGCTTTGCTCGAGGCGGATGTCTCGTTAACCGCGGCGCGCACGTTCGTTGCGAAAGTGAAGGAACGCGCGCTCGGCAGCGCCGTACTCGAATCATTGACGCCAGCGCAGACGATCGTCAAGATCGTTCACGACGAACTTGGCGCGCTGCTCGGACCTACGGATCCTGCGCGAGCGCGGCTGCAGTTGGGCGACACGCCTCCGTCGGTCATCCTGCTCGTCGGTCTTCAGGGCTCTGGGAAGACGACGCAAGCTGCAAAGCTCGCGCTGCGTCTGAAAGAACAGGGACGGCGCTCACTACTCGTTGCTGCGGACGTGTACCGGCCGGCGGCCATCGAGCAGTTGCATACGCTCGGCAAGCAGATCGACGTCCCGGTCTTCGAAGGCGATCGGAAAGATCCGCTGGCGATCGCCCGCGGTGCGGTCGAACATGCAAGGCGCTTGGGACTTGCGACGGTGATCGTCGATAGCGCGGGACGCTTGCAGATCGACGAAGGTCTTATGCAAGAACTGGAGCGTATCAAAGCAGCGGTTGCGCCGGTCGAGATACTGCTCGTTGCCGACGCAATGACGGGTCAAGAAGCCACGAACGTGGCCAGGGGTTTTCACGAACGTCTCGGGATCACCGGAGTTATTCTGACGAAGCTCGATGGCGACACGCGTGGGGGTGCAGCGCTTTCGATATTCGAGGCGACGGGAGCGCCGATCAAGTTCGTCGGTGTCGGCGAGCGCCTATCGGCGCTGGAGCCGCTGCACGCCGAACGGTTGGCCTCGCGAATCCTCGGTATGGGCGACGTGATGACGCTCATCGAGAAGACTCAGAGCGTCTACTCGGAGGAACAGGCGCGCACGCTCGAGCGAAAGATGCTGCGCAACGCGTTCACGCTGGATGACTTCCTCGAACAGCTGCGTCAGGTTCGAAGGATGGGTTCGATGAGCGACTTGCTCAAAATGATCCCCGGCCTGTCGCAGCAGCTACCAAAAGACTTTAGCGTTCCGGAGGCGGAGATGCGCAAAGCGGAGGCGATCATTTGCTCGATGACGCGGCGGGAGCGCCGCGATCCGTCGACGTTGAACGGATCGCGGCGAAAACGCATCGCGTTGGGCTCGGGAACGCAGGTCTCGGACATCAACCGTCTCGTTCGGCAGTTCGACGATACGCGCCGGATGATGAAACAGTTTGGCGGAAAGTACCGACGTAGTTTATTGAATGCGGGAAGATAGAACATGGTGAAGATCAGATTGCGCCGCATGGGCGCAAAGAAGCAGCCCACGTACCGTTTCGTGGTGACCGATGCACGCGCACCACGTGATGGGAGGTTCATAGAAATCCTCGGCCACTACAATCCGCGCACCGAACCGAAGACAGTCGTCGTCGACGATGCGAAAGCGAAGCAATGGCTGGCCAAGGGCGCGCAGCCAACGGCGACCGTACGCCGGTTGTTTGCCGAGAGGGGGTTAGCCGAGCGCGGGCCCATTCCGGAAACGAAACGGCCACCGAAGGCATCGAAGGCGAGCGGAGGATGAGCGCCTTCGACGACGAGTTCGGCCTCTTCGGCGAAGAGACTGAGACCGAGCGGCGCTCGCGCCTTCCCGGCCGGCGCATCGCTTCGAGTGACGCACCGAAGAAGGAGCGACGCAGGCGCGACGCGGGGGCGCGGCGCCCCCAGGAGCGCCCACGCAGACGGGAACCGACCGCGCCTGCCGATCCATGGGCAAGACCGCGCATGGCTACGGAGCTGTTGCAGTTTCTTGCCAAACGGCTCGTAAGCAAACCCAATGACGTTTGCGTCGAGCTCTTTCTCGACGAGAGCGGTGAACCGGTCATCGAGCTCGTCGTCGACCCCGAGGATCTGGGAAGGGTGATCGGCCGCAACGGTCGAGTCGCGCAAGCGTTGCGCACGCTCGTACGCGCTACGGCAGAGAGTCCGATCGCCGTCGACATCCTCGACAGTGAGGAGGCTGCAAGACCTTTCGCCTAATCGCCGGTCGTATCGCGGGGCTTTTTGGAATTCGCGGCGAGCTGAAGTGCGAGGTCACGAGTGCGGCTCGCCCGCTCTTCAGGAAGAACGCGACCTTTCACTACAAGGCCGGGATGCGTGAAGGGGAGGCACGGATTCGAAGCATCCGCGAGCATGGCGGCCGGCTTCTCGTCGCTTTCGCGGGCATCGACGATGCGACAGCCGCGAAGGCACTCGCCGGCGCGACGTTATACGTTGAAAAGAGTGCTATTCCGCTAAGCGCGGGTGAGTATCTCGACGACGACTTGATCGGCTGCAATGTATTCGGTGCGGACGGCCGGCCCTACGGGAAGGTCGAACGGGTGGAGCATCTTCCATCCAGCGACATGCTCGTCGTCAACGGCAGAATGATTCCCATGGTTGCCGCAATCGTACGCGAGATCGATCTCGCGCGCAAACGCATCACCGTCGATCCTCCCGAAGGGCTCTTATCTGACGGTTAAGTATTTGAGGGGTGGCTCGTAACGTAGTCGCTCACGGCCTCGGATATCGCTTTGGCAATGTCGAAGCGAGTCTTGGTCGTCTGGTAGAGAACGTCGCCGAAACACGTCCACACTTGCAACGTGAAGACGCTCTTGATGCGGGGCCGCAAGCCGCGGAGGTGCTCCTGCACGAGCGTACCGGTTGCGATCGTATTGTCGCGCTCGGTGCCGCAGAGAGTGGTTGCGGCGGTGCCGAGGTCGGCGGGCATCGGGCCACCGTAGCGAACGTTGAAGTGCGTCGTGAGATCGCGATCGAGCAACGACGTCGCTTGGTCGAGATACCTGGCAGCAACGTTGGCACCGTGAACCGCAACGAGGATAACACCGCGCCGCGGCTTAGCCTGCGGCGTCGGCGTAGCGGCGACGCGCGCAACCGTGTGATGGTGCGAAAAGAGGCTGCCGAGATTGAATTGCGCGCCATTTGTGGGTTGCACCGACGGGGCGGCGGTGGCCGTGGAGGCGGCGGTGTCCAAGGTGACGTTCACGCCCGCGAGTTGCAAGATCGCGTCGTGCGTGGTCAAAGCAAGCGCGAGCGCATCGTTCAGGCCGTAGAGCTGGGTCGTCTGCGCGAACACGATGACGCCGTTTTGGACGCTGACGACTTGCACGACGACCGATGCGCTATCGCCTATGGGTGTGACGTAGCCACTCACGTAGTAGTCGGCATGATCGCTCAGCGCGGTCGTAAGGTAGTTCGCGCGGTTGACGTTAGTGGGAACCGGCAGTACGTTCACGTGCCCGCTTTGCTTGAACTCCTGCGAAAAAATCTTTGCAACCTGCATCCCGGCCTTCGCATTGTAACCGGCCTGCGCATCGAAGGGATAAATTAGTACCGTCGGATCCAACGACGGGAGGCGCACGGTTGGCCGTGCAAGCGGCGCCGGGGTTGCAAGGCTGGGATGGGGAGAAGGGGGCGTTCTCGGAGCGGCCGCGACGAGGCAAAAACCGGTCAGAACGGCGAGCAATAAGAAGAGGCGGCGCACGTCGGACATTCTTTTACTTCGGGGGAGCGTATGCCTTCGAGCGCGCGCCGCAAAGTTCTCCCCCGAAGAGAAATATCGCCCCGATGATATAGAACCAGAGAAGCAGGGCAAGCGGCGCCGAGAGAACGCCGTAGATCTTCGTGAAGTTCACGTGATCCGTGTAAAGCGCGAACGCGTACTGCGCTATCGGCCACGTGATGGCGACGAACGCAGCTCCCGGTAAGCCGAAGTCGAGCGAAGGCCGGCGATTCGGCAGAATTCCGTAGACGATCAACGAGACGGTAAAAACGAGCAGGATCGCTACGATATAGCCGCTGATGTGTGCGAGATTGGCATAGTCCGGAATTTGCGCGGTCTGCATGACGAATGCGACTACCAACGGCAACCCGACCGCGATCACGAGGAGAATTGCGATGATCGGCAGCATCGCGATCGAGAGAGCCAAGTGCATGAAGGGTCTGCCCGGCGGGATGTCCAGGGCACGGTTGAGCGCGACCGTGAGACCCATGAAGAGGTTCTTCCCGGACCAAAGTACGATAAGCGCGGCGATCGCGCTCGAAATGCCTTTTCCGTAGACGTACGACTTGAGATTCGCGACGATGAAATCGTGGAGAACCGGTGCCAGGGTTCCGAAGAAAAGCAGCGTGTTTTAGTCGTCATGAAGGACGACGAGCGAGACGGTGGCAAAGATGAAGACGGCCAGTACCAGGAGAGCGAACAGGAAGTCGATAAAGCGGGCCATCACAGCAGCGGTGGGG
>JAKAPO010000043.1 GCA_021807065.1 bacterium | reverse complement strand
GAGTCGATCGCTTCGGCACTTCTGCACCGAGCGCAGCGATAGCACAAGCCTACGGTTTCACTGCCGAAAATGTCGCCCGCATTGCGCTCGAGCGCTTCGCGCCGGCGCGGCGTTAAGTTAAGGAGAGCATCGTGAAGAATCAGTTGCAGCAGCTCGCAGACGCCGGACAGAGTGTCTGGCTCGACAACCTCCGCCGCAGCATGTTCGCTTCCGGCGAGTTACAGCGAATGATCGATCGTGGTTTGCGCGGCATGACGAGCAATCCGTCCATCTTCGAAAAAGCGATCGGAACCGGGAGCGATTACGACGAACAGCTCCGCTTGCTCATCGGACGTGAGCTGGACGCCGAAGCCATCTTCTGGGACTTGGCGATTCGCGACATACAAGACGCGTGCGACACGTTCGCGCCGGTCTACATGGCGCAAGGTGGACGCGACGGCTTCGTGAGCCTCGAAGTATCTCCGCTACTGGCCCATAACACCGCCGAAACGATCGCGATGGCAAAAGATCTTTGGGCGCGCGTCGCTCGCCCGAATCTGATGGTGAAAATCCCGGGCACCGCCGAGGGGCTGCCTGCGATCGAAGAGTGCACGTATGCCGGTCTCAATATCAACGTCACGCTGGTCTTCTCCATCGAGATGTACGAAAAAGCCGCGCGCGCTTACATCCGCGGCATCGAGCGTCGCATCGCGGAAGGTTTGCCGGTCGAGAGCATCAACTCGGTGAACTCCGTCTTCGTCAGCCGTATCGACACAGCCGTCGACAAGCTGCTGCAAGCGCGCATCGATAAAGGTGAAAAGAATCTCGAGAACCTCCTCGGTAAAGCGGGCGTCGCCGGATTGAAAATCACGTACGAAAAGTACCGCGAGATCTTCCATGGCGAGGCGTTTGCGAAGTGTCGCGCCGCCGGCGCCGCGGTCCAGCGACCGCTCTGGGCGTCGACGTCGACGAAGAATCCCCGATACTACGATCTGATGTACGTCGAGAGCGTCGTCGCTCCGGAGACCATCAACACGATGCCCGACGCTACGCTGGCCGCACTGCTCGATCACGGAAAGATTGCGCCGAACACGATAGAGCAGGGCCTCCAGGAGGCGCACGCGACGTTTCGCGCTTTGCACGACGTCAAGATCTCGCTGTTCGACGTAACGCGAAAACTGCAAATCGACGGCGTCTCGCTCTTCTCGGATGCCTACACCGCACTGCTCGGCGCGATCGTCTACAAACAGAAGCAGCTTGCGTCGGGAAGCGAACGCGTTGCGCTCTCGCTCGGCGCGGTACGATCGCACTACGATACCGCCCTCGAAAAGCTCGCGAGAGAAGATTTTCTGAAGAACCTGTGGACGCGGCGAGAGCATCCGCACGTGCTCGGATGGCTGGACGTCCCGCAACGATCGCTCGAGAGCTCGCCCGAGCTGCTCTCCTGCGCCGATGAACTGCGTTCCGCCTTCGACTTTGCCGTAGTCTGCGGAATGGGCGGAAGCTCGCTTGCGCCCGATATTCTCGCCGAAACGTTCGGGAAAATCGACCGTTTTCCGCGCCTCCTCGTGCTCGACTCGACCGATCCGCAGCAGATCGCAGAACTGGAAGCGGCAATCCATCTGCCGCGTACGCTCTTCATCATCTCGAGCAAGAGCGGAACGACCACCGAACCAAACGCTTTCTACGCGTACTTCCACGCGAAGGTGAGCAAAGCGGTGGGGGCGACCAATGCCGGCAGGCACTTCGTCGCCATCTCCGACCCCGGTACGCCGCTCTTCGAAGAGGCTCGGCGAGCGCATTTTCGCACCTGCTTCCAAGGCGACCCCGATATCGGGGGACGCTACTCCGCTCTCTCCGCGTTCGGAATGGCACCGGCGGCGATCGCCGGCTACAACGTTACGCTGCTGCTCGACCGGGGACTCGGCGCGATGCACGCCAACGACAGGAACGTCGATCCGAGGAAGGTCCCCGGCATTCGCTTGGGAGCCGCGATCGGTGGATTCGCTCTGTCGGGACGCAACAAGCTCACGATCGTGACACACCCGGCGGTGCGAGCCTTCGGTGCATGGGCGGAACAGCTCGTCGCCGAGTCTACGGGCAAGAACGGCAGGGGCATAGTACCGGTCGAGGGCGAGAGACTCGGCGAACCGGAGAACTACGGCGACGATAGGCTCTTCGTCTACGTCGGCGCGACGCTGCCGGATCCCGAACGCGGCACAGAGGAACGGTTACAGGCGCTGGAACGGGCCGGGCATCCGATCGTGCGCCTCGCGATGAACGATGCATACGATCTCGGAGAGCAGTTTTACCTCTGGGAGGTCGCCATCGCGGCGGCCGGATCGCTGTTGCAGATCGACGCCTTCGATCAGCCGAACGTGCAGGAGTCAAAAGACAATACGAAAGCGCTGCTCGAGAGATTCGCACGTACCGGCAGGATCGACGAGCCGGTGCCAAGCACCGGCGGTCCCGATTTCGACGTCACGTTCCTGTCGGGAAGCGCCGGCGCCGCGCAGCTACGTGACGTTTTCTTGCAAGTACGACCGGGAGACTACGTCGCGATTACCGCGTACGTCGCGCGCAATCGAGCGCACGCAGCGCTGCTCGACGAGATCCGGCTGGACGTTCGCGACGCGCTGCGCGTCGCGACTACCGTAGGCTTCGGCCCGCGCTTTCTGCACTCTACCGGTCAGCTCCACAAGGGTGGCCCCCCAACTGTCGTGATGCTGCAAATCACTGCGCAGGAACCTTCCGATCCAACGATCCCCGGCATGAATGTCGGATTCCGGACGCTGCTCGCAGCGCAGGCGCTAGGCGACTGGCAATCGCTCGACAAGCGAGGCCGCCGCGGCGCACGGGTGCACCTGCGCGGCGATATTCCGGAGGGCTTGCGCGCGCTCAAAGTGGTGGTGAGCGAAGCGCTCGCCGTACGAGCGTAGGGAGAGCCTGCGCTATGCAACTCGGAATGGTTGGACTCGGACGCATGGGCGCGAACATGGTGACGCGTCTGCTGCGCAGCGGACATCAGGTGGTCGTTTGGGCGCGCACGCAAGCGTCGGTGCAGCAGGCGGCGGCCGGCGGCGCGATGCCGTCGAGCGGACTGGAAGACCTCGTCTCCAAACTCACACAGACGCCGCGCATAGTTTGGGTGATGGTGCCGGCGGGCAGGGCGACCGACGAGACAATCGACAAGCTCGCGCAGCTCCTGCAACGCGGCGACATCATCGTCGACGGCGGGAACACGAACTACCAAGACGGTTTGCGGGCATACGCGCGCTGCCAGCAGCACGGCGTCTCGCTCGTCGACGCGGGGACGAGCGGCGGGATTTGGGGATTGGCGGAGGGCTACTGCTTGATGGTCGGCGGCGACCCCGATCCGATCGCTCGTTGCGAGCCGATCTTCCAGGCCCTCGCGCCCCCAGATGGATACGCGCACGTCGGCGGACCGGGGGCCGGGCATTTTTCGAAGATGGTCCACAACGGCGTCGAGTACGGGATGTTGCAAGCCTACGGCGAGGGTTTCGAGATCTTGCGCAAGTCGGCGTTCGACTACGATCTGCGCCAGGTTGCCGAGGTTTGGCGCCATGGCAGCGTCGTGCGCTCGTGGCTGCTCGATCTCGCCGTCCGGGCCTTCGGCGAAGATCCCAATCTGGACAAGATCGCGGGTTACGTCGAGGACACCGGCGAGGGCCGGTGGACGGTGCAGGCGGCGATCGACCAGAACGTTCCGGCACCCGTCATCACTCTCTCTCTCCTCGCACGCCTCGCTTCGCGCCAGGACGAATCGTTCAGTGCGAAGGTGATCGCCGCACTGCGCAACCAGTTCGGCGGCCACGCAGTGAAAGCGGAAAACTGATGCTGCAAACCGCGCCCTTGCCGTCCGTGAACCCGTTGCGCGCCGGCATCGAAAGCGATCGGATCGGCGATCCGTGCAGCATCGTCTTCTTCGGCGCGAGCGGCGATCTGTTCAAGCGCATGCTCATGCCCGCGATGTGGACGCTGCGATTGCACGGCATCCTGCCGGCTGGGTTCGCACTGATCGGATTCGCCCGCACGAAATACACGGACGAGCAGTTTCGCGACTACTGCCGCGAGCAACTCGAAGCATTCGCACCGGAGGGTTCGAAGCCGCAAGGTGAGTTGTGGGGCGATTTCGCGCAGTGCTTGAGCTATATCACGGCCGATTTCAAGCAGCTCGCGCATTTCCAAGATCTGAAAAAACGTCTGGACGATAACGACAAACGCCACGGCACCGGCGGAAATCGACTCTTCTATCTGGCGACGCCGCCGTCGGTTTTTCCCGGTATCATCGAGATGCTGCGGCGCGCCGGACTCGATCCGCGCAGCAACGAGAGCGGCTGGACGCGCGTCGTCATCGAGAAACCGTTCGGCACCGATCTCGCCTCTGCCCGGGCATTGCAGAAGATCGTGCAACGCGTCTTTGGCGAACACGACGTCTACCGCATCGATCACTACCTCGGCAAAGAGCCGGTGCAAGACATCATGGCGCTGCGTTTCGCGAACACGATATTCGAACCGATCTGGAATCGCAACTACGTACAGTCCGTACAGATCACCTCAGCCGAATCGATCGGCATCGAGGATCGCGGCAGCTACTACGAAACCGCAGGTGCGCTTCGCGACATGATCCAAAACCACGGCTTGAACTTGCTCGCGCTCGTGGCGATGGAGCCGCCGTCGAGCTCGCAGGCCGACGCAATTCGCAACGAAAAGTTCAAAGTATTCTCGGCGATCGCCCCGCCGCGTCACGAGGACGTCATGGCGATGGCGGCGCGCGGTCAATACGCAGCGGGAACCATCGACGGAGGGAAGGTTCCGGGGTATCGTCAGGAACCGGGGGTTGCGCCAAACTCGAATATCGAGACGTTCGCGGCGATGCGCGTCGGCATCGACAACTGGCGATGGGCCGGGGTGCCGTTCTACTTGCGTTCCGGCAAGCGCCTCGCGCGGAAGACTTCTGAGATCGTGGTCACGTTCAAGCCGATCCCGCACCGATTGTACGGCGAATCGACCGATGCCATAGAACCTAACCTGCTCGTCATCAAGATCGAGCCCGACGAAGGCATCGCGCTGCGGTTCGAAGCAAAGGTTCCGGGGCCCAAGAGCCACATCCGCAGCGTCTTCATGGACTTCAACTACGGCACGGGCTTCGGTTTCCACTCGCCGCCCGCGTACGAGCGGCTTCTCGCCGATGCCATGCGCGGCGATCAGACGCTCTTCACGCGCTGGGATGCGGTCGAGTTGGCATGGGAGATCATCATGCCGATCCTCGACGTGTGGCAGAACACCAAAGACTTCACGTTTCCGAACTATGCAGCGGGAACCCAGGGGCCGGACGTTGCGTTCCGCCTCCTGCCGGAATGGCGTCGGCTGTGAGCGCAGACGTCCACGTTGCAACGATGGGACTGCTCGTCTTCGTGGAAGAGGAAGCCCTCGCGCAGTGGGCGCGCGAACGCGCGCACCTCATGGCAAGACGCCATGCGTCGCGCGTCGTCGTGCTCGATGCAGCCGCAGAAGAGAATCCGCCTGCGGGCGGCGAGCCGGAATGGATCGAGCTCGGCGTACGCGGATGCAGCGCGGAAAGCGTGCACGCGCTCGCATCGGATCTCCTGCCTGCCGGAGTTCCACGAATCTTGCTCTGGGTTGCTCAGCAGACGCAGAGCGACGAGCGTTTCTTGCGACTGGCGCCGGAGATGCGGACGATCCTCCTGGACAGTTCGCGGGCACGCGACGACGACGCCGCGTTGCGCGACCTCGCCGCTTACGTCTCGCGGCATCCTGCGGACGAAGCCGTACACGATTTGGCTTACCTGCGCCTCACCCCATGGCAAGAAGTCGTTGCCGATTTCTTCGACGAGCGCGCATTTGTCGAAGATCTCTTCGACCTGCATCACGTCACCATCGCCAGCGGTTCGGACGCGGAAGGCTATTACTTTTTGGGCTGGCTCGCAAGCCGGCTCGAGTGGGAACCGCATGGCGATCGGGCCTTTCGGCATCGGCGACGCGGCGCTAGAACGGTCACGTACGAGATCGTGCGCGAAGGTCAGGCTCGCCGAGTGCGCCGTATCACGCTCGACTCAGGCCGTACCCGATTTCAAGCGGCGTTGTGCGCCGACGACGACGCTGTCATGCTGGAAGTGACCGGCGCCAAAGAACGCCCCGCGCGCTGCGCCCCGTTGCACGACGTCGACATCGCCTCGCTCCTGGAACGTGCGATCCTCCATCAGCAGCGTGATCCCGTCTTCCGCGAAGCATTGGCAGTCGCGAGCCGACTACTCGACGTGTGACCGCTAGCGCAGTTCACATTTTCCGCACCCCGGCATTGCTCGCAGAGGCGATGGCAGATGCGTTCGTCGCAGCTTCACGCGATGCGGTCGCCGCGCGCGAGGCGTTCAACGTTGCGCTCGCCGGCGGCGGGACGCCGCGGGAGGCCTACTCGCTGCTCGCTCGGGAACCGCGCCGCTCCAGGGTTGCATGGGAGGCGGTGCACGTCTACTTTGGCGACGAGCGTTGCGTGCCGCCCGATGACGCGCAGTCGAACTACCGCATGGCGAAGGAGACGTTTCTCGACGCGGTCGACGTGCCCGAGTCGCACGTTCATCGCATTCGTGGCGAGATCGCGCCCGCGCAAGCGGCCCTCGAATACGCGCAGCTGCTGCGCGACGCCCTCGGGTCGGCGCCTCGTTTCGATTTGGTGATGCTCGGCATGGGCGCCGATGGCCATACCGCGTCGCTTTTTCCCGGAGAAGATCCGTTCACCGACGACGACGCGCTGGTGCGCGCCGTCTATTCGCAATCGGCACGGATGTGGCGCGTTACGCTGACGCCGCACGCCATCAACAGCGGGCGTGAAGTGATCTTCGGTGTCTCTGGAAGAGAGAAAGCTGCGGCGCTGCACGCCGTGCGCGAAGGACCACACGATCCGACGCGCTATCCCGCACAAGCAATCGCCGCGCACGGGGGGCGCGTGCTCTGGCTCGTCGACTCCGCAGCTGCCGGCGCGGTGTAGTTCCTAGCGCCCTGCTTGCGAGCCCAACGTATTGAGGTTCACGCCGTTGACGGTCAGGATGTCGCCGCTCACGCGCTGGATCTCGACGACCGCTTTGTTGACGTCGGTCTGGGCCTGAAGCTCGAGACCGCGATTCTGTGCTAACTCCACCTGACGTTGTAGGACGAGGAACGTCGTGGAGGTACCGTTACGGAATTTGCGCAGCTCGCTGGCGTAGACGACCTCGCTTGCGCGGCGCGCAGCGCGTGCCGCGGCCAATCGCGAGAGCGCCGCTTGATACGCTTGCAATGCGTTGCGCGCTTCGAATCCGATTCGCTGCTCGGTTGCTTCGAGCTGAATCTGCGCGATGCGTTGTTGCTCCTGCGCTTGGGCCAGTTGCGCTCGCGCGGTGCGATTGCCAAGCGGTAGCGAGAGGGAGAGTCCTGCCGAAAAGTACGGATAGCGCTCGTCGAGCAGGGTCGTGTACGACTGACCGAGCCCGCCGACGAGCACGCTCGGTGGGGTGATGTGGCCGATGAACGGAAAGAGCGGATTGCTCGGAAGAATCGGCACAACTTGACCCGCGTAGCCGTTGGTCGTATAGCCGAGATTCAAGTCGAGTTGCGGCAGCAGTTGGTTACGCGCGTAGGCGATGTTGACGTCGGCTTCCAATTCGGCATCGAGGCTCTGCCGAATTTCGGGCCGATTTGCCATCGCTTGCTGCACCAGCTGCGCAAACGTCGGAACGCGCGGTAGGTGCAGAACCGGCGACGTCGGGACGAGATTTGCTACCCAGACCGGATCGCCGGGAGAACCCGCAATCTCGCTCTTCAGCTGATTTTGGACGACGGACACGTTTTGCAGCGCCGAATAGACACTGTCTTCGAACGCGGCAACCTGTGCGCCGGACTCCACCGCATCTACGGGCGCGCCGGCACCGTGCCGGGCGAGCCGGATGTTACTGCGCTGCTGGGCGATCGCCTCGCGCAGCGCTTCTTCTTGAATTGCAACGTTTCGCCAAGCGGCGACGAGGTCCCAATAGGTGTACTCAACGTGTTCGATGACGGTCGAAACCGCGGCAAGCGTCTGCTGCGTCGTCTGGTTTGCGTTCAATACCGACAGTTCCAACTGGCGCTTCGGCGCGTTGATGCCCGCGTTGCGCAGCAGAGGCTGCGTAAGGACGAAGGAGAGAGCCGTCAGGTACGTCGGATTGATCAAATTGATCAGCGTATCGTTCGCCGTTCTCGTCTGCGACAGATTGATGCTGTAGCGCTGACCGTTTGGAAGAATGCCGGAAACACCGCTCGTGAGACGTTGGTCCGTTTGATCGATCGGACCGTACCCCGCCGATGCGGCAAATGGGCTCGTCGGCGGAGAGACCGCGTGATCGAATTCCGGTTCGACCTGCAAGTTCACGTCGAACGCGCCCTTGGCCGCTTCGATACCGTAAAATGCGATGCGCCGGTTACCGGCGGCAACGGCGAGATCGGGATTCTTCGCCAGCGCCATACCGATTGCGTCGGGTAGCGCGATGCCGACGAATGGCTGGGCGACGATGCCGACGAGCCCAGGCGCACCCGGTTTAACGTTCGGCGCGCGGTAACCGGGTGCGATGCTCGGAACGACGGGGAGGTGCGGTCGGGGCGGCGGCGACGGGATCGTGGCGCGCGCCGGAAGCGCTTGCGCAAAAGACGACAGCGGCCATGACAAGAGCGTCGATGCCAAAGCCAGTGCCAAGGCATGGGCGCTAAGACGCTGCTTGCGCTGAGGTCGAGAGCGTACTCCCATTCCCGTACACGAACCCCGAGGTGACGACGACATGAGGGAAATGAGCGCCTTATCGGATCTTCACGTAGGTTTCGACGCTCATTCCGGGACGCAGCGGCATATCGGGGCGCGGATCGTCGATCGAGATGCGCACCGGTACGCGCTGCACGACCTTTACGAAGTTCGCGGTCGACTGCTGCGACGGAACGAGTGCGTACGTGTTCTCCGAGGCGGGATTGATGGACATCACGTGCCCGTGAAACGTAACGCCCGGATAGGCGTCGACGTGAATGTCCACCGTTTCGCCGACGTGGATCTTTCCCATCTGCGTCTCTTTGTAGTTCGAAGTGATGAAGATTCGGTGCTGCGGGATGAGCGTGAGGATCTGCATGCCGGCCGAAATCGTTTGACCGATCTCTGCGTCCTTTTCACCAACGAACCCGTCTATGGGTGAGTAGATGTGGGTGTACCTGAGATTTTGGCGCGCGAGATCGAGCTGCGCCTTCGCCGCCGCAATTTGACTCGGGTCGGCGGCCTGCGCCAATCGGCCCTGCGCCGTCGTCACGCCGCCTTGCAGCGCGTTCGCCTGCGCCTGCACCGCGCGTACTTGCGCCTGCGCGGCGTTGAGTTGCGAAGCGGCGGCGGCGGCGGTCGCTCGCGCGGCATCGAGCTGCGCGCGCGGTATGTCGCCGGTCGCTACCAACGACTCGTCGCGAGCGAGATTCGCAGCAGCGGTTGCGTAGTTTTGTTCCGCTCCGGGGACGTTCGCTTCGGCTGCGGCAACCTGCGCATTTGCTGCGGCTACCGACTCCGCGGCCTGCGCTACGCCGCCCTCGCCCTGCTGGACCATCGTCCGCTGATTGGCCAATGCGAGCTGGTACTGCGCCTGCGCTTGCTGGAGTTTGGCGATCTCGTCCTTGTTATCGAGCACGACCAGCAGCTGACCGCGATGAACGAGTTGATTCGTATCCACCAGAATTGCGTCGATGCGTTCGGAGATCTTGCTCGTCACCTGTATCTTGTCCGCATCGACGTACGCATCGTCATTGCCCTCGTGCGACATAGCGTACCGCAGCCACGGTACGCCGAAGATCAACACCAGCGCCAAGACCGCGGCCGCGCCGATAACGATCAGGGCACGGCGCACCGAGTTTGGGCGCCGTTCGCCGCCGAACCGCTCCATGACGGGGCGATCGTCTCGCTCGCGCTGCTCGGGCTCTTGTGTCCGCGTGCTAATGAGCTTTCACTCCATTCAGGAAGGCGTCGACGTAAAAGCGCAGTGCTTCATCGGCCGGTGGAAGTTCGGTATCCGAGAATTTCTTGCGCCCCAGCGTGTACATGAGCATCATGCCCATGAACAGCAACGCAAGGCGCGTGGGTTCACCACGTAGCGACCGCGCAGCGACGAGGCGCTCCATGATCTCGATGACGCCGCTCAGCAGCGTTCGCTGCGGCTGCCATGCAGTCGAAGCGAAAATCTCGTTTTCGTAGTCGGTGTCTGCAATCGCCCAGGCGATGATGTCGCGGTTGGCGGCGAAATGATCGAGCAGGAACCGCCCAACCTCATGTAGGTCTTCTTCCGGTCGTCCGGAGCGTTGCGCGACCACGTCGCGCAACGCGACGACCGGGCAGCAGCGCTCCGCAACGGCGATCATCAACGCCTCCTTTGTTCCGAAGTGACGGAAGAGCGTCGCCTCGTTGACGCCGGCCACCTCGGCAATCTCCCGCGTCGTCGCACCCCTCTTCCCTTTGCGGGCGATCACGGTACGAGCCGCCGTCATGATGCGCTCGCGCGTCTCCTCCGGCGACGCAACCTTCGCCGGGATCATGACTTATTGAATACCGATGCCTTGACGGGAACGTTCACGCGATAGTCGGCATAAACCGCGTCGCCGACCGCATGAACGTGCGGAATATCGATGTTCGCGTGCTGCGCCGCCGGCACGGTGAAACCGTCTTGGGTTCGATAGGATTGCGTCATGACGATCGTTCCACCGCTGGTGTAATGCCACACCATTCTAACCAGACGATACGTTTGCGCGTCGATATAGGCGTCGGTGTGATCGAGAATATCGCTATGGATCTTCTTGGTCATGCGCAGCAGGAACAGCGTCCGGCCGTCTCGCGTACGCGTGCCGACGAAATCTACGTTCTGGTCGCGTTCCCACGATCCGGCGTCGCCCATGTTATCGAATAGTTTCGAGAAGCCGCGCAGGTAGAACGGTACGCTATCGAAGATCACGACGTAACCGCCGGGACGCCGGTAGTATGACGTCCCGTCGAGTCGCGGGCTGAGATAAGGAAAGTTCAGCATGTGAACCGCGACGTGCACGTGCGCGCTATAGGTGCGCAGCGCCGGGTTTATCGCCAACATGCGCTGGATCACTGCATGTCCGTTGGCCGGTTCCTCGACCGAGGCTGCAGCCGGCAGCGCAGCGGCACAGAAGAGCACGGCCAGCGCAAGGGTTCGTCTCACGCGGCTTGCGAGTTCGCGCGAACCGTAAAGAGACGGTCGAGCGCCGTAACGGCAAGAATACGCCGGATGTGCGGCTTGTTCGTCTGAAGGGCGAGAGCGCCGCCAGCTTCGCGTGCCCGGCGCAGCAGGACGATGAGATTGCGCAAGTCGTTCACCTCTAGAGTCTCGAGATGATCGAGTCGTATGAGAACTTCGCTGGCACCGTCGCGAATTGCCGAGAGGACTTCCTTCTCCAGCGCTGTGGGTGCAGTCGACTGGAAGTCGAACGTGGGCTCAACCCGGCTTGAGGCGGCGGCTTGCATTCTTACTTGCTCTCCTACGTAGTTGCGTTTAGTGAGCTGCGTCTAGTAGCTGTGGAACTCGCCAGAAGATACCACAGCGCACCGATGAAAGCAAGTACTTACACGCAAGCGCCACGCCGACAAACTTCTCGCAGGTTGCGGAAAAACTCGCGGTCTCCGGATCGGGCCCGACTGTTTCGTCGAAACGGGGAGCGATG
>JAKAPO010000042.1 GCA_021807065.1 bacterium | reverse complement strand
CGTGGGGCGTAGGGGGGTATGATTGCGCGGAACCTGCAGGAACTGCGGTTCGACGGTATGGGGAAGGTGCGCCCATTCGCACCATCGCGGCGAGTCGCCCGTGCACCGAAAAGCGCCGGCAAGAGCTCGCCGATAGGTCGGGGACGTGGCTGCACAGCAGGCGCCAGCCGACGAAGTCCGGAGGTGGGATTCCCCCGTAAGGGGCCCGAGGAGAAGACAAATTGAAGGCTCTCGGTACCCACATCGTTTGTGAGCTGTCCGGATGCGACCCGGTGACGCTCACCGACGTGGATGCGGTTCGCGACATGATGATCGGCGCGGCAGAGGCTGCGCGAGCGACGGTCATGGAGGTCGCCTTCCATCGTTTTCAGCCCCAGGGGGTTTCCGGCGTGGTCGTCCTCGCCGAGTCCCACATCTCAATCCATACGTGGCCCGAGTTGCGCTACGCAGCCATGGATTTCTATACGTGCGGCGAGCACACGGATCCGTGGCTTGCCTGCGAGTACGCGGCCAACGCGTTGCGCGCGCAGAGCACGATCACGTCCGAGGTCAAACGCGGCGTTCTCCAGTCGAACGACGGTCGCTTCACCCATCTTCTCACCCGCGACCACGACACTCGGATTCTCTCGGCCTGATTCGCCCATGCCGTTGTCGTCTCGGGGCTCGTTTACCACGGCAAACTCCGCCCGCTCGGCTCCTAGGAGCCTGTCGGACTTAGGCCCCTCTCCCTCTTCCGCCGCCTTTTGTCCGAAGATTTCGTTTGTCATCGGTCACGAAGCTACGGCTTCGCTCCCTCTTCGGCGCCTCGACTTCGAACAGAGCGCGGCGCGGGAACCGAAAATAGCCCAAGTCCGTCAACCTCCTGGGCCCGAACGAATCAGGCGGGAGAATCTGCCAAAGATTTAGCATTGCCGAAAACAGAGCATTGGAGTTGGTACGTCGAGCAGTTTGCTCCGACGGAACAGCACCATCACGCGATCGCTAACGTGCTCTTCAGCGGGCGCTCGCAGTACCAGCAGATCGCGGTCATCGAGACGCCAATCTTCGGCAAGATGCTGGTGCTGGACGGCGACACGCAAAGCTCTGCGCGTGACGAGCGCGTCTATCACGAGTCGCTCGTACATCCGGCGCTCGCCGGCGTGTCCGAGCGCGCCGAGGTCCTGATTCTCGGCGGCGGCGAGGGGGCGACGCTGCGCGAGACGCTGCGGTGCCCCGACGTGAAACGTTGCACGATGGTCGACATCGACGGCCTGGTCGTCGAGCTCTCGAAGCGTTATCTACCGGAATGGTCCGAGGGCGCCTTTGAGGATCCCCGCGCTCGGGTCGTCATCGGCGACGCGCTTGCCTTTCTTAGCGAGGACCGGGACCGATACGATGTCATCGTTTCCGATCTCACCGAGCCGTTTCCGGACTCGCCGAGCCATACGCTCTTCAACGACCGCGTTTTCTCTATGATCAAGGCGCGCCTCGCACCGGGCGGAACGTACGCTCTTCAGGCTTCTACCGCATCGGTCCACAACGCAGCGTTGCACTGCAAGATGGCGCGGACGCTGCGCAAGCATTTTGCCTTCGTGACGTCGTATTTCACGCACGTGCCGGCATTCGATACCGACTGGGCTTTTTTGGCATGCAGCGACCGGGTCGATCTCTCGGCGCTCGAACCCGCTGCAGTCGATGCTTACTGCGCTCGGCTACGGGGAGAGAACTTTTTCTACGACGGCATTACCCATCGGCGGCTCTTCTCGCTGCCACGCTACCTTCGGCGCATGCTTGCGCAGAGCGGGGATACATTTTGACCGCGCGATTCGAAGGGAAGACCGTCGTCGTGACCGGCGGAGGAAGCGGCCTCGGACGGTCTATGGCGCTTGCGTTTGCGAGTGAAGGCGCGCGCGTCTGCACGATCGGGCGACGGCAGGAGAAGCTGGACGAAACCGCTTCGCTTGCCAAGGATGGCGCGATCTTCGGCATCGCCGCCGACGTCCGCGATGCTTCGCGCATAGAGGAAGTCATGCGCGAGATCGTCGCGCGCACCGGGCGCATCGACGTCCTCGTCAACAACGCCGCCGGCAACTTCATCGCGCCTTCCGAGAGGCTTACACCCAACGGATTCAAGAGCGTCGTCGACATCGTTTTGCTGGGGACATTCCATTGCACGCGCTTCGCGTTCGAGGCGCTACGCGGAAGCCGTGGATGTATCCTCAATATCGTTGCGGCATACGCTTGGAGCGGCGAACCCGGTGCGGTGCATTCGGCTTGCGCAAAAGCCGGGGTGCTCGCGATGACGCGCACGCTAGCTGCTGAATGGGGCCGCTACGGCATTCGTGCAAATGCAATTGCCCCGGGGCCGATCCATACCGAGGGTACGGACGCGAACCTCTGGTCGATTGCCGACGTCGAAGAGATGGTGCGCGCGCAGGTTCCGCTCGGCCGAATCGGCGAGCCGGAGGACGTCGCGCGTGCCGCTCTCTGGCTGTGCTCGCAGGAGGCGAGCTGGGTAAGCGGCGCCACGCTGAGCGTCGATGGGGCGCATTGGCTCGACGGCGGAACGCTGCACTTTCGCGAAGCCTTCGACCGCGTGGTGACGTAACGATGTATCACGACGCAATCCGGCAGTGGGAGAAACAGAAGAGTCATTTCATCGCGCTTCTCGATCTCAAACTCGAACACGTCGAGCACGGCAAGGCGACGATGCGCATGCCTTGGCGCGCGGAGTTCTCGAACGGCACGGGAGCGATTCACGGCGGCGCGATCGTCAGCCTCTGCGACACCGTCTTCTACATCGCGCTCGCTTCGATCTACGGCCGCGATCAAGACACGACGACCGTCGCGCTGCAATGCAACTTTCTCGCGCCGGCACTGCCGCCGCACGATCTCGTCGCCGATGCGACGGTGCTGCGTGCCGGACGGCGAATCTGTTACGGCGAAGTGCAGGTGCACAGCGGCGACACGCTTGTCGCGCACGCGACGCTGAACTTCCTCAACACCTACCCCGAAGAGAAACCCCGTAAGCGATGAATCAGATGGCTCGGCGCACGGCACTCTACGACGAACACCGCAAGCTCGGCGCGCGCATCGTCGAGTTCGGCGGCTTCGAGATGCCCGTGCAGTACGCCGGTATACTCAAGGAACACGATGCGGTGCGCCATCGCGCCGGACTCTTCGACCTATCGCACATGGGTCAGTTCCGTCTGGAGGGCGAAAGCGTTGCACAATGGGCCGACACGCTCACGATCAACTCCGTCGAGACCATGAAACCCTTTCAGGCGCGCTACAACATCTTTTGCAATGAACTGGGCGGTACACACGACGATACGATATTCTATCGTCTTCCCGAACAGCGCTGGTTGCTCGTCGTGAATGCTGCGAATGCGGAGAAGATGTGGGTCTTGCTGCAAAACCATCCTGCCGGCGTACGGCTCAAGAACCAGCACGGGGAAGGGGCGCTTATCGCCATCCAGGGTCCGCAGTCGGTTGCCATGCTGCAACCGCACGTCGACATGGATCTCGCGTCGATGCGGTACTACTTTTGCACCGAGGATGAGGTGGAGGGTATTCCGGCGCTCATCGCGCGCACCGGATACACCGGGGAAGATGGGTTCGAGATCTTCGTGGACGGTGCGTTTGCGTCGAACATTTGGGAAGGGCTTCTGCGCGCACACGCGCGAGAGGGCCTCGAACCCTGCGGTTTGGGAGCGCGCGACGTGCTGCGCTTGGAGGCCGGCATGCCGCTTTACGGTCACGAGCTGACCGAGGAGATCACGCCCGTCCAAGCGGGACAGGCGTGGGCGCTCAAACTCTCCAAGCCGCAGTTCACCGGCCGCGATGCGCTGGCCGCGCAGCTCGAGCGCGACGATTACGCGCGTATCGTGGGCATTGCGATGGCCGGGCGAGCACCCGCTCGAGAAGGCTACCCACTCTTTGCAGGCGACCGGCGCGTCGGCGAAATCCGCAGCGGTTCGTTCGCCCCGTCCGTCAACGGCGGGAGGAACATCGCGACGGCCCTGGTCGAGCGGGACGTTGCAACCGTCGGGACGCTTCTTACAGTCGAGATTCGCGGCACGCGGCACGAGGCGACCGTCGTAGCCATGCCGTTCTACAAACGCGTCAAGTCATAGGAGAACATCATTGGCTACCCCCCAAGATCTGAGATACAGCAAGGAGCACGAATGGGCGCGCGTCAACGGCGACGGTGCCGTCATAGGAATCACCGACTACGCGCAGCGATCCCTCGGCGATATCGTCTACGTCGAGTTGCCGAAAGTAGGCGAGCAAATCAAGCAGTTTGGCAGCATCGGCGTCGTCGAATCGGTCAAGGCCGTCTCGGACCTCTTCACGCCGCTCTCCGGTGAGGTCGTGGAAGTGAACGGTGCGCTCGACGGCGATCCCGCCGCGGTCAACCGCGATCCGTACGGCGACGGTTGGATGCTGAAGTTGAAGCTCAGCAATCCAGACGAAACCAAGAGTCTGCTTTCCGCAGAAGAGTACGACAAACTCGCAGCAGAGTAATGTACGCGCCCCACACCCAAGCAGATATCGAAGCGATGCTGAGATGCATCGGTGTCGATTCGATCGACCGGTTGCTCGAAGTGCCGCAGGCGCTGCGCTTGCAGGAGCCGCTCGAAGTCGTTTCGGCGCTGCCCGAGTATCGGCTGCGGCGTCGTATCGAGCAAATGGCGAAGCGCAACAGCGGCGCCGATTTCGTTTCTTTTCTCGGTGGCGGCGCGTACCGTCATTACGCCCCGCCTGCGATCTCCGCGCTCGCGATGCGCGGTGAGTTTCTTACCGCATACACGCCGTATCAAGCGGAGGTTTCGCAAGGGTACCTTCAAGCGATCTACGAGTGGCAGACGTACATCTGCCTGCTCACCGGCATGGATCTCGCCGACGCATCGGTCTACGACGGTGCGACGGCGCTCGCCGAGAGCGCGATCATGGCGATCGGCGCGACGGGCCGCCGAAAGTTTCTCGTCTCGCGCGCTGTGAACCCAAACTATCGCGCGGTCTTGAGGACCTATTGCAATGGCCTCGACGTTACCGTCGACGAGATTACCCTGACGGCCGATGGCACGACGGATCTCGAGGCGCTCGCACGAGCCGTGGCTTCCCAAGAATACGCGGGCGTTGCAATGCAATCGCCGAATTTTTTCGGTAACGTCGATGCGCTCGACGCCGCCGCGCAGGTGACTCTGAGCGCGAGCGGCACGGTCCCAGTCGCCGTGATCGCCGAAGCGATCTCCCTCGCCGCGCTCGCGACGCCGGCGTCGTGGGGTGCGCAAATCGTCGCCGGCGAGGCGCAATCGTTCGGCGTTCCGGTCGCCTACGGCGGTCCTCATGTTGGGTTCATCGCGACCACGAACGCGCACATGCGGCGCATTCCCGGCCGTCTCGTCGGAAAGACCCGAGATTCGGCCGGACGCACCGCATACGTCTTGACTCTACAAGCTCGCGAGCAGCACATTCGGCGCGAGCGCGCGACGTCGAACATCTGCACGAACCAGGCACACTGCGCGCTCATCGCCACCATCTATCTCGCACTGCTCGGCGAGACCGGTTTGCGCGATGTCGCGGCGCTCAATCTCGAGCGTTCGCGCGAACTGGCAACCGCTGTCTCGAATGCCGGCATCAAGCTCAGATTTTCCGCGCCATTCTTCAACGAGATCGTCGTCGAGGTAGGCCGCCGCGGGCGCGACGTACTCGCGGCGCTGCAAGAACGCGGTATCCTCGGCGGTATCGATCTCGGAAGGTGGTATCCCGAGTATGAGAACTGCATCTTGATGGCGGCGACGGAGCTGACGACGACCGCCGAGATCGGAAAACTCGCAGGAGCGTTGCAGGAGGTAGGCCGTGTCGGCGCCGCCGTCTGAGCGCACTGTCTCGCCGCTGATCTTCGATCAAGGGCAACGCGGTCGCGCGAATCGTTACGTCGAGCGAGGGAAAGCTCTCGATGCATTCCTTCCCAGGAATCTCCTTCGCGACGAGCTGCCTCTTCCGGAGAATACCGAACTCGACGTCGTGCGCCACTACACGCGACTCTCGCAGCGCACGTTCGGCATCGACGTTGGATTCTATCCGCTCGGCTCGTGCACGATGAAGTACAACCCGAAGGTCAACGACACGCTCGCGAGCCAACACGAGTTTGCCGACCTGCACCCGTTTGTACCCGATGAGCTGGCGCAGGGCGCGCTGCAAGTGATGCACGAGCTGGAGCGCAGTTTCTGCTCGCTCTTCGGCATGGCGGCGTTTTCGCTGAATCCTTCGGCGGGTGCCCAGGCCGAGCTTGCGGCGTTGCTCGTCGCGAAGAAGTACTTCAGGGATCGCGGTGAGACGCAGCGCGACAAAGTGATCGTGCCCGACACGGCGCACGGGACGAATCCGGCTTCAGCCGCGATGTGCGGATTCACGGTGATCTCGCTGAAAAGCGACACGCGCGGCCGCGTCGATCCTGCCGAGATTCGCAAGGTTCTCGGGCCGGATACCGCCGTCTGCATGATGACCAATCCCAATACGCTGGGCCTCTTCGAAGAGCGCATCCACGAAGTAACCGATGCCGTGCACGAAGCCGGCGGCTTGATGTATTACGACGGCGCCAACGCCAACGCGCTGATGGGGAATACGCGTCCCGGCGACATGGGTTTCGATCTCATGCACCTCAACACGCACAAGACCTTCACGATTCCCCATGGCGGCGGAGGCGCTGGTCACGGTCCCCTCGGGGTCGCCGCGCACCTGATCGAGTATCTGCCGACACCGTACGTCGTCCGCGACGGCGACCGGTATCGGCTCGACTTCGACCGGCCGAAGTCGATCGGCCCAATGCGTTCCTTCTGGTCGAATTTCGCGCACGCGGTCCGCGCGCTCGCTTACCTATACGCGAACGGCGCCGAAGGGCTGACCAAAGCATCGCAATACGCCGTCCTCAACGCGAACTACCTCCGCGTCAAGATCGCGGAATTTCTCGAAACGCCGTACCCCGAAATCTGCCGTCACGAGTTCGTCGCATCGGCGCAGCGACTGAAAAAAGAGACCGGCGTGCGCGCGCTCGACATCGCCAAAGCGCTTCTCGACCGCAACTTCATGGCGCCGACCATCTACTTCCCGCTGATCGTCCCCGAGGCTTTGATGATCGAACCGACCGAGACGGAGTCGAAGGAGACGCTCGACGCGTTCGTCGACGCGTTACGTGAGATCGTCGAGACGGCGAAACGCGATCCGCAATCGCTGATGAATGCACCGGTCAACACGGTTGTCGGCCGCGTCGACGAGGCGCGCGCCGCCCGGCAGCCCGACTTACGCTGGGACCCGCATGTCTAAGCTCGGTGCGGTACACAAAATGCCGGCGGATTTCCGCAAAGCAATCGATTCCGACTCTACCGTGAAGACGGTATGGTCGGATATTACGCCGCTAGCTCGCAACGAGTGGATCTGTTGGGTTACGTCTGCCAAGAAAGATGAAACCAGAAAGCGCCGCATAACCGTCGGCATCGATAAAATGCGTAAGGGCATGCGTCGACCATGTTGTTGGCCGGGTTGCCCTCATCGTTGAGGCTTCCAGGCGCACTTGGTCGCGCTCGCCGCGCTTGCGAGATGAGTATCGACCGTCGCTAATGGCAACTTCGTTTGCAGAGCGAGGGCGAGATAGGCTGCATCGTAGCCGGTGAGCTGATGTTTTCGCGCGATCGACAACACAGCATGTGCGTCGGGGAACTCGATTTCGAACGGTAGCACCTGAATCTCTGCGAGGTCCAGATCGGCCGTCGTTTCGTCGACGCGATTTCTGTGCTCGGCTCTCAAGAGCGCATGAATGATTTCCGTCCAAAAGTTTCCGGGTACGAGCGCACCCTCCCGAGCTGCGTGCGCCAGGGCGATGTCGGCGCTTGCGCTGTTCTCGTCTTCGAGCACCGAAGAGATGACGGTGGAAGCGTCGATGACGATCACCGCCGTCCCTCATCGATCAAGGTGCGGGCGCTGACGGGCGGACCCTTGAGTCGCGAGCGGAGCGCCCGCAGACGTTCCACTGCCTGGAGCGCTCGCGTTTTCCGATCGACGGGAATCGGTCGGATCTCGGCAACCGGCTTGCCGTGACGCGTGATGATGGTCGTCTTGCCCGCGACGGCGTCATCGATCAGCGCCGACAGGTGGGTTTTCGCCTGGAAAAGCCCCACGGTCTTCATATAAACTAGTTTAATAGACTAAACCAGAAAATGCAAGCAGGGCCTTCTTGGGATCTTTGGCTATAATGGAGGTAGGCGAGGGGCGCAGGGCGCCTCCTCATTAGCAATAAAGGCGGTTCTTACAGTCATGCGGGTCAAGTACGAAGTCTCGGCTGGAGGCTTGCTGCTGCGCCGGCACGAGTCGGGCTATGATGCGCTTCTCATCGGGAGGCGCACGCCGCGGATTTGGACCCTTCCGAAAGGGCACGTCGAACGGCACGAATCGCACGAGCAGGCGGCCATACGCGAGGTGCGCGAGGAGACCGGCTGCTGGGGCGAGATCGTCACGCGGCTGAACGAGATCGGCTTCTGGTTCTACGTCGGCAAGGCGAAGCACCACAAGATCGTTAGCTTCTATTTAATGCGCTACGTTTCGGGCGAGCCGGCTCACCACAACGAGGAGGTAGACGAAGCGCGCTGGTTCGAGATCGGCGCCGCGCGGCGCGCGTTGAAATACGTCAACGAGAAACGCTTGGTCGACATGGCACTCGACTACATCACCGCTCATCCCGCTGCGTTCGGCGAGCCGGCCATCGCAACGGTGGCCGCGCAACAGACGTCTTGAGCGAAGCCACCGCCTTGCGCGTGCGGCTCGACGTCTTCGACGGGCCGCTCGACTTGCTGTTGCA
Organism: bacterium; assembly: GCA_021807065.1. Classification (GTDB taxonomy): domain Bacteria; phylum Vulcanimicrobiota; class Vulcanimicrobiia; order Vulcanimicrobiales; family Vulcanimicrobiaceae; genus Tyrphobacter. Next base: position 2,938 of record JAKAPO010000042.1, on the reverse strand, counting down.
TCTCGTCAAAGAGCGGCAGCTCGATATCGCGACGGTGCCGCTGGCAACCGTTGCCGAGCAGTACCTCGCCTATCTCTCGATGATGGAACAGCTAGACGTCGAGGTCGCGGCTGAATATCTGGTAATCGCAGCGACGTTGGTCTTCCTGAAATCACGCGCGTTGCTGCCACCCGTCCCGCAAGAGTTCTTGGAAGAGCCCGGCGAGTCGCCGGAAGAGGTTGAGGAACGCCTGCGCCGCCGTCTGGTCGCGTATTCGAAATATAAGGAACTCGGCGAGGATCTGCGCCGGAGGCAGTACGAGGCCAGTGGTTACTTCACGCGCGAGGCGGGCGATCCGTCGAGCGATCTCGTTCAACGTTACCGCGTCGACGTCACGCGGCTCGGGCGTGCATTCATCACGATGCTGCGCGAGGCGCGACCGCAGAAGCGCTCGATCGCGAGCGACCAACTCTCCGTGATCGCGCAGATGGATTACATCGTGCGCGCGCTCACGGAGCATGGGGAAGTGTTGTTTTCGGCGCTCTGTCGGGAACTTGGGTTCACGAGGGAGATCGTCATAGTAACGTTCCTCGCCGTTCTCGAGCTCGTGCGGCGCCACCGCGTCACCTACCGCCAGCCTGCCGCATTCGATGACATCCGGTTACTCCCGGTGACCAAGTAACGTGCCCTCCGAGCGACACGTCGTTCCCTTCGCAACCATCGACGCTCACGCCGAGTCATCGGAGTTGCACGCAACGGCACAGCGCATTGCCCCGGCGATAGAGGCCCTGCTGTTCGTCGCCAGCGAACCGATTGACACGAAGCAGCTTGCCAAACTGGTTGGTGAAGACGAGAGAGCCGTCGCCCTCGCGATTCAGGTATTGGAGCAAGAGTACGGGAATCGCGGCATCGTCATCCGCGAGGCCGGCGGCGGTTATCGTTTTGCCACTTCGCCCCTCGTACGCGCCGCCGTCGAGGCGTACTTGCTGCCCCCCAAAACTGCGATCTCCTCGCAAGCCCTGGAGACGCTGGCGATCGTCGCGCACATGCAACCCGTGACGAAGAGCGAGATCGAGTCCATTCGCGGGGTCAACTCCGACAGCGTCCTCTCGACGCTTCTCGAGCGTGGATTCGTCGAAGAGGCAGGACGCAAAGACGTCGTCGGGCGGCCGCTCCTCTACAAGACGACGCGGTTTTTCCTCGAGTCGTTTGGACTGCGCTCGCTCGACGAGTTGCCGCCCCTCGAACTCGAAGCCGGCCAACCGCTGGAACTGCCTAATCTGGAATTGGGAAGAACCGAAATCAGACTTTCCCAATGAAAATCGGGATGCATGTGCGCGTGGGCGGTGGGTACGCCGCTGCAATCGCGCACGCAAAATCTATCGGCTGCTCGGCGATTCAAATATTTTCCACCAATCCGCGCAGCTACCGCATTCCAGCGGTCGACGCTCCCGGACTCGACGAGTTCGCGAAATTGCGCGAAGATGCGGGGCTCGATCCGTGCGTCTCACACACACCGTATCTCATCAATCTCGCCAGCGACGATCCGAAAATCTACAAAGGATCGCTCGGATTGCTTCAAAACGACCTGCGCATTGCCTCGCGCGGCCGGATACGCTACGTGAACACGCATCTCGGCTCCTACGGGAAACGCGATCGCAAAGAGGGATTTACCGCGATCTGCCGCGCGCTGGAGGCTGCACTCGAAACCGTTGAGCCCAATGTCTTCCTCGTCATGGAAAACTCGGCCGGTGCCGGCAGCTTGGCCGGAGGCACGCTGGAGGAGCTGGGACGCATCGTCGAAACCGTCGATCATCCGCAGCTCGGCGTTTGCCTCGACACGGCGCACGCATGGGCGGCCGGATACGAGATCAACAGCGCGGCGGGCGTCGATCGCTTCGTCTCCGAAGCCGCGCAATGCATCGGCCTGGATCGGATTCATCTCTTTCATTTCAATGACACCGAAGTGCCGCTCGGCGCGAATCGCGACCGCCACTGGCACATCGGTGAAGGGAACATCGGCTTCGAGGGTTTTCGCGCGCTCTTGGCGAGGCCGGAGCTGCACGAGAAGACGGCGATTCTAGAGACTCCCGGTACCGACTCCGACGACGAGCGCAATATGCAGACGATTCTTGCGATCGCTCGTGGAGCGGCAGCCGCGTAACGCAATGTTCGTCGCGCACTTCGACGTCGATGCGTTCTACGCGAGCGTGGAAATTCGAGACGATCCAAGCCTACGCGGGAAGCCGCTCGCCGTTGCCGGAAGAAGCCGGCGCGCGGTCGTGCTCACCGCTTCATACGAAGCGAGGCCGTTCGGCGTACGATCGGCCTTACCGCTCTATCGGGCGCGCGAAGCGTGCCCGCAGCTCGTCGTCGTGCCTCCGCGTATGGACGTCTACAGAGCCGTCTCCCGCGAAATCTTCGACATTTTCAGGTCGCGCAGATTACCGGTCGAAGGGCTCTCGCTCGACGAGGCGTTCATCGGGCTCGGCGACGTCGGTTTCGAGGGAGCGTGTGAATTTGCCCGCGCCATTCGTGCGGACGTCTTCGCAGCAACGTGCTTGACGGTGAGCGCGGGCGTCGCGGGGGGCAAGATGGTAGCGAAGATCGCATCCGATTCGTGCAAGCCCGACGGTTTGCGCGGTGTCGCTCCAGGAGAGGAGGCGGCATTTCTGGCGCCGCTTCCGGTCGGCCGGTTGTGGGGTATCGGTCCAAAAACGCAGCGCAGGCTCGAAGGCTACGGAATCACCACGATCGGTCAGCTCGTCGAACTCGACGATGCAACGCTGCGCGCTTTCTTTGGATCGTGGAGCGGTGAGGTACGCAACCTCGCGCGCGGAGTCGACGCACGGCCCGTCGATCCGGAACGGGAGACGAAATCGATCTCGAGCGAAGAGACGTTCGAATACGATGTTCGCGACGAGGCGCGGCTCGTTGCTTTGCTGCGTGAGCAAGCGAG
>JAKAPO010000041.1 GCA_021807065.1 bacterium | reverse complement strand
ATCTCGCCGATGCAGCGCGACCGCGAGATCGCGCGCAAAGCTGCGGGGGAACGCTTCCACGAAGTCTATGTGCGTGCCGATCTGGCGACGTGCGAAGCGCGCGACACGAAGGGCCTGTACAAACGAGCGCGCTCTGGAGAGATAGCCGAATTCACCGGCGTCTCCGCGCCGTACGAGCCGCCCGAGTCACCCGAGCTCGTCATCGACACCACATATGCTGGCATCGACGCCTGCGGGGGCGACTTGCTCGCATATGTGTCGGCCGTGACGGGGCTGTGCGAGATCCTGCGTGCGCGGCCGTGATGCTCGACGCCGTCGTGGTCCTGGTGGGTCTGCTCATCGGCTTGCTAGTAGGTTCCACCGGCGTCGGGGCGGGGACGCTCGGCGCGCTGTTTCTGATCTTTGCGCTACAGGTCGACCCGCTCGACGCGGTCGGTACGGACCTGTTCATAAACGCCGTCATCCGGGTCACAAGTTCGATTGTCCACAATTGCGCGAACAAGTCGATCGCACGTCGGCCGTACCTCTGGCGGTTTCCGCTCTCGCGGGCAACCTGCTGGGGCTCACGTTGCTGGCTGTAATGTGATAGCACGACGTGCGCGGTTCGCGCGAACTGTTGCGGCAAGTGATTGGCATCGTTCTGGTTGCGTACGCACTCACCATCGCCTTCTCGCGGCGTCTGCGCGCTGGCCACACGCGCCTCGACGAACCCTCGTATCTCGGATTCGCTGGCACGGCCGTGGCAGCGGTCATGACCGCGACTGGCGTCGGCATAGGGTCGCCCAGCGTGTCGCTGCTGTACTTCACCAAAGGCTGCCCGCAGATGGCAGCCGTGCTCGGTACGAGCCTGATCCATACACCCATTGTCACGGCCATCGCCGCCCTCGGAAACGTTGCGCTGGGTAACGTGAACTACCGGCTCGCCGCACTTCTGCTCTGTGGCGCACTGCCCGGCGTGGTCCTGGGAAGTGTGCTGGCGTCACGCGCATCCGCCGCTCTGCACCCGATCGTGGCCGCGCTCGTAGCGGCCTCCGGCACCCGCCTAATGCCGCGAGGGTCCTCCCACGCGAGGTCGCTTGGTGTCTAACGCCTTGACCTGCTGTGAGCAGCGCTTAAACTGCAGCGTGAGCGACGCTATGTCACGATACGCGGGCGGAACAATCGGCTGACCGAACGCTGAACCTATGGTTGACTCTGGCGAGAGCACGAATCCCCGTGGAGGCTTACGACGCACGATCGATGCGGTCCGTGCGTGGCTTGCGGCGGAAAACTTCTTGAGGCACGGCGGATATTTGTTCGCTGCGACCGCGTTGTCGAGCGCCGGGGTCTATGGGTTCCATCTCTACGCGAGTCGTCGCCTGGGAGTCGCGCACTACGGTTCTTTGGCCTCCCTCCTGGCGGCGGTAGCGTTTGTCGGCGCAATTTCTACGGTCGGAACGACGGTGGTTGCCCGCCTTGCAGCTGGGTTCCACGCGAGCGGTGAAACTGGCAGGCTGCGCAGGCTCAGTGATGTCTTATTGTGGACCTGCTTCGCCGGGCTTGTGGGTTGGGGCATACTCGCGCTAATTCTGTGCCCGCAGCTTTCTGCCTTTCTACATGTCACGGGGCCTGCTGCAATACTGCTGATGGCGTTCCTAGCAGCCTTCACGGCATTCGCTGCCGTAGTACGTGGTGTGTTGCAAGGAACGCAGCATTTCCAGGAATTCTCGATTTCGTACGTCATCGAGAATTTTGGCAGAGCGACCCTCGGTGCTGCGGGCATCCTTGGCGGCCTCGGCATCGTCGGTGCCTTGGCCGGCCAACTGACGGCGTGCACGGCCTCGGCGGCGTACACGGCGCTTGCCGTCCGGCGCGCTTTCAAAAGCGTCCCGCAGGAGCTGAGTCTGGGTGTTTCGATGATTGTTAAGACCGGCGGACAAATATCTCTTGCGTACTTCGGCCTCGGGGCGCTGGCCTATGTCGACATCGTCCTGGCGAAGCATTACCTGCCAAGCCGGCAAGCGGGCCTCTATAGCGCCGCCACCCTGCCCGGCCGCGGCGTCTCCATGATCATCGCTTTTCTCGCTCCTGTCATACTTCCAAAGGCGGCGGCCCGCACCGCCTTGCGACGATCGGGGGGATCGCTTCTTTTCGCCGGCATTGCGGGTGCAGCAGCCTTCGCAACCGTTCCGCTCGTGCTGTTCTATCTCATGCCACGACAAATCGTCGAAGCAATCGGTGGTGTTGCCTATGGAGCCGCCTCACCGCTGGTCCTTCCGTACGGGGTGGCCGTAACGATGCTGGCATTCGCCAATATCGCTGGGTCTTACCGCATCGGGATCGATCGCAACGAGTTTGCCTTGCCGTTACTCTTGCTCGTCGTAGCTGAGATTGCGTCCATTGCGTTTGTCCACCATTCGGCGCTGCAAATTGTCTCGGTCGTTCTTGCTGCAGATGCCGGGGCGCTCCTCGTCGTGCTTTTCCGCATCACGCGAGTGCGTGCGTCTCTGTCGAGCTCCACCTGACTCGCGGAAGCATTTTCGCCAAGTCGATATCTTTGCGATACCGGCTGACGATTTCCAGCATCTCCGACAGGGCTTCGTCGCTCAGAAGATGCGGCCTTAACCCCAAGTTGGCGAATCCGGTGTGAACAGGCTGGTAGTAGTGCCTTTCCTTTTCCTTGCGCGGATTGGGCACATGCTGAACGCCGACGCTCAATCCCATGGTCGCCGCGGCCCGCTGGACGCGCTCCGCGAGTTCTGTTACCGCAAAGGTTTCAGTGAACTGATTCAGAATGCGCAGCTCGCCTCTCTGCACGGGACTCCCAAGCGCGAGATTTATGCACTGCAGCGTGTCAAGGAGGTTAAGGTATCCCCGTGTCTGGCCGCCTTCACCGTATATGGTCAACGGAATGCCAGCAACTGCTTGGGTAAGAAAGCGATTAAGAACCGTACCAAAGATGTCATCGTAATGAAAATTCGGCAGTAGGTCATCGTGCATGAGGCTCTGCGGTGTTGCGAGGCCGTACACCGGACCTTGCATGAGATCTGTCACGCGGATGCCGTAGGTACGAGCGTAAAACCACAGCAGATCCGTGTCGAGAACCTTCGTCGTGTGGTAAAGGCTGCCTGCGGCGCGCGGGTACAAAAACTTGTCCGAGCGTCCTTTGTGCGAAATCTCTATCCAACCCTCCTCGATATCGATGTTCGGCGTGCCATACTCGCCCATCGTTCCGAGCTTGATAATGTGGCACTCCGGCGCGAACTCGAGAACAGCCCAGATGGTGTTGAACGTTACGGAGAGATTGTTTTGTAACGTTAGGCGGGCCTGGCTGCGGCCGATCATGGAATATGGGGCCGAAGGCTGCTCAGCATAGTGGATTACCGCTTCCGGTTGCGACTCTCGAAATAGTCGCTCCATTTCCTCAAAACTGGCGCAATCGCCAACGTGCACCCGAATTTCACTCCCCGTTTCTTCACGAAAGCGCTGGGCACGCAGTTGCAGATTCGGAGCGCAAATCAACGGCTCTGAACCAGTTTGAATCGCCAGTGTGCGGCGCAGGTAGTTGTCGATGACCCAAACGTCGTGTCCCTTTGACGCTAGGTCCATCGCGGTTGGCCACCCGAGGTAGCCGTCCCCTCCTAAGAGTGCTATCCTCATCTTCCACTCTCAACTGGCAGAAAGCTTTTCAGCGACATATACTCGGTTCAGTCCCCATTGAAAATACTTCATGAATGAGTAGCGCAGCGGTGGAGTGTTGAGAAGGCGTAATATCGTGCGGCGCGGCATGAAATGCTCCTCACCTTCCTTCAACCCTCCGCGCTGGCGGTTGATGTCCACCTTGCCGATGAGGCCGAGGAAAAACGGGTTCCAACGATGACTGAGCCACTGGGTCATCGGTTCGCCTTCAGTCATAATCAGGCGACCCCCGGGTTTCAGGACACGCGCAAACTCGGCAAATTCGGCGTCACGGACATGCCTGGGTATGTGGTGCCCCACCGCCAGCAACGTGATCGTGTCGAAGATCTCATCGGGAAAGGGAAGATGCAGAGCGTCGTCTACTACCGTGTCCACACCTTCGTACGGGAACACGTCTATCCCGACGCCGCTATCCTTACCGATGAACGTCGAAATGAAAAGGTTTCCGGGGCCGCACCCGATGTCGAGAACACGGCCGCGAGCGAAGCGGGCCACCTGCCACATCCGCTCATTGCGGAGCGAGGTCAACCCAAGGTACCCCTGCGGTCCCATGAAAAGCGCGCGAACGGGGAAAAGCAACTCGTCGGCAATACGAAGGACCGCCGAGCGCGTGGTTCTCAACACGGCGCAATCACCCCCTCGCAACGGCAAGAAACCGCGGCATGCATGCGAAATCCACGGCGTTCCCTACGTTGCGCGCGCGTAGCCTCCTGCCCTGGGAACGTACGCCCAGGAATACCCTGTCTGTTGTGCGAATCCAATCGCTGGAAATCTAGCGCTACAAGGAAGGTCTAGGAACGTTGAAGAGCCCGCTTGTGCTCTGCGTGCAGCTACTACCCATACCGTTGGTTCTTACGGCGGTAGGTTGTGTTTCCGCAAACGACTCGGCAGGCAGCTCACGTGCTACGGGGAGAGCGGTGGCGCAAGCCCTGGCCCCGGGTTTCTACCGGAACCGCGACCATCAAACGGTATTCAAGGTAGGGGCCGACAGGACGGGATGCGTCGTCCGCAATCCCCAACAAATGAACGCTTTCGGCGGCTTCGCACGGGTGACTATCGTAGACTCGTCCGTGAGCATCCTCGGCTCCATCGCAGGACGACCGTCGTATTGCGCCTGGCCCAACGGCCTCTACCGGATCTCGGGTGGAGCGGAAGTCTATCGCGTGAGCAACGGTGTGGTCTGCGTTGATACGGTAGCAGTGGACGGGCGAAGGGCCCGCTCCATTCCCGAGGCTGCGGATTTGCTCCCGAGCGGCCGGATTGCAGCGTGCCGGCGGAATGCACGGGCTCGATGAGCAGACTGTCGGCGCAGCCTCCAGGTCAAACAGGAACCCCATTCCTGCACTGCTTACTGGTGTTAGACGTCATCCGGCGGAGTGCAGGAGGCCGGCACCATCCTCTGGTCCGATGGCTCCTGTTATCCGCTCGTGCGCTTCATATCCTCTTGCCGGTTTACCCGGCGCACAGAGATCCCTGAAACGCTGCGCACGTTCATCGAGCAGCGGATCGCCGCGCATCCGTACTTCTTTCACAAGATTCGGCTCTGGGACGACTTCTACACGCCGGGCTGGTCCGACGTGGAGCACGAAAAACTTCCGTATTACGGTCTGCCCGAGCGCATGGACGGCATGCGCGTGCTCGACGTCGGTTGCGCCGAGGGATTTTTCTCGTTTGAAGCCGAGCGCCGCGGGGCGGCGCAGGTCGTTGCCATCGACTCCTTCGACGACTCGATCGAGCGCTTCAATCTCGTGCGGATGGCGCTTGGGTCGAAGGCCCACGGATTTCTCTGCAACGTCTACGACCTGTCGCCGCGGACGTTCGGGACGTTCGATCTCGTCATGTTCTTCGGCGTGCTCTATCACGTCAAGCATCCATGGTACGCATTGGAGAAGGTTGCGTCGATCTGCTCGGGGACACTGTTGCTCCAGACGCTCGTCGCCGACGATGCCGCCCTTCGCGATCGTTCGGTCGCGCAGTTCCATCCGTTCGGGATCGAGAGCGGGCCGCCGGAGGATCGGCAGCACGACCCAACCGTCTTCTGGGTACCCACGCCGGAGTGCGCGCGCAATCTCGTGCGTGCAGTGGGATTCGTTGACGTGGAGGACGTGACGGTGGAGCCTGGTAAGCCGTACGTCCTGCGCGCCCGCGCGGCTAACGTCGTACCCGGGAAGGCTCCCGATCCGATGACCGCGCCGTGGTCGTGACGGGCACGTTTAGGCTCCTTCGTTACCACTGGCTGTTATAGGAGCTGGTGCTGCGCGACCTCAAGCTGCGTTACCGCATTCATGCCGAGCAAAGCGATAAACGGTCGCTTCCGCTGCGCTTGCCGCCGAATTTACGCCCCTTTTGGCCGCCGTCTACACTGCTCACAGCGCGACTGCTGCTACTCCAAAAGAAGACGCAAGACGGGAGGAGGGAGCACCCCCCATCCGAAAGCCGTGCCCGATACTGCCACCCGCTCCGTAGCTGCCAGGATAGGTGTCGCCGAGCGCCCGCTGAGGCTGAAGAGCGCAAACTTGGAGAGAACGCCGCTACGGTGAGTGAGCAGTTCTCGACCGCCGGACGATCGGCGATGACCGTGAGGACATCGTCTCAAAAAGAGGAACCGACACGGAAGCACGGCTGAATTTAAAACAATGGGTCAGAGCGCTGACACTATCCGAGCTGTATGCCGCATTCGACCGCGGTTCTTGGGCTCTCTCTCTGTCGGAACTTTGTGAGCGAACGGGAGCCTCGGAAGAAGCCACCGTCGAGGCGCTGCGTTACCTGAGCGCGAAAGGCCTGGCCCTAAGCGGCACACTCGACGAAATACGCATTTCTGGTGAAGGAGTGGATGTCTACGAGGCGGTCGTCGAAGCACGCGACGCGCAATTTGCCGAATCACACCTGCCGCAGGGGCTTACGCGTTCGCTGCTAGAAATCGTGGAGTCGCCGCCCCCCCGGGCTGCGCGGCCCAATCTGCGATCGCGCACTGCACGGTCCCGATCGATGGAAGCCCCGTTAAAGTCCCAGGGATCCCCCGTCTGTCCGCAATCGCCGTCCTCCGAGCAGCGTCAAGCCACAGCGCGGATGCTCGAGGCGCGGGGCGCACGTCCTTGGCGCGAACGCGCCGCCGCCTGGGTTCTTTGGTTTTTTGATGAGCGGCCTAGCTCGGGAACGTCTTAGCCCGCCCTGCTAGCGCGCTCGTGTGCCGTGCTACTTGACCTTGTAGAGAGCCTCGGCGTACCCGGCGGCCCCGGTATTTCTGGCGTAAATCGGCGAGACGGGCACTTGGTGGACGAGGCGAAGATGCGCAAACAGCGGAGCCTTGGACAGCGGAGGAATATCTCTCGCGAAGACCATTACGTAGTCGATGTGATTCTTACGCAGCTCGTGCAAGGCGTTCGGCGAGAGTAGGTTCCAACTAGCCGGCGCCTCGTAGTTTGAGCCGTCAAAGAGGTCGATGTCGCTGTAGGAATTAAACTGAAACCCATCCGAGCCGTCGTAGATCTTGTCCTTGGTTGGATCGAGGTGGCTGTTAACATATCCAAGTATGGGATCATAGAAGGTCGTTACGCTGCTCGCCGAATCACCTGCATACAGAACGCGCCAGGGGATGAACTCCAATCCCATATTGCCTGGATGCAGCGCATGCCTCTGAAACGGGACCAGAATCTGCGTGTTCATGCAGGTACCAAGCAAGAGGGTGCCGAGGAACAATGTACGAGCGCCGCTTTGCAGAACTGAGCCTTCCCGTCCGCGCGTTACAGGGAACGCTAGGAAGGCTATCAGGATGGTAAGCAGCGGGTACAACGGCTCGGCGTATCGGACGGATACGGTTCCAAAGGAGTACCACAGCACGAGCCAGAGGAAGGCGAACAGGACGACTTGACGCAGCACTGGTAGGGTCGACCGCCAGAACGTCGCCAGAAGCACGAACGGAAAGGCAAAGAGAAAAATCGGCCCGATGATTTGCCGATAGCGATCGCTGTCTATCGTCACCGCCCACGGCAGGCGAATCAGATCCGTGAGGGTGCGCGGCTGATAGCCTGCCGACCAAACCGCTGAGGCCATCGCGGACCAGTACCGCGTGTGGAAGATCGAGGTCGCGAGCGGGAAGAGCGGGTTCCAGGTCATCATGGTTGTGCGGATGATGCTCGGAAGTGCGGCGAGGACCGACCCGAGGAGAAACGGCGCGAGCGCCGCCGAAACTCGGGCCAAATCCCGGAGGCGGAAAGTGCGCCGCGGATCGCGTAGCAGCGACTCGCTCACCACGATCGCAAAGACGAAGAGCGCGATAATCGCGACCGAGAATGCGCCGAACGGCTTGACCCCCCAGGCATATCCGCAGAGTGCCCCGCCTAGTGCCAGCCAACCAGCGGCGCGGTCATGCTTCCAGCGCAGGAATGAAAAGACGGCAAGCACCGTAAACGGGACTTGAGATAGGTCATTCGACGCCGTGGAAGACGACCACGTCACGATTGGCGTGCTTACGAAGAGAAGGCTGGCGAACAGCCCGATTATTCGGCGGCGGAAGAATTCTACGGCGAAGGCAAACGTGGCAGCTATCGACAAAAGCAGATTGGACCAGCTCAGGACTTTTGCCGCAGGCAGTCCGAACATGGCGATGACACCCGCGTACAAAGTCTCCTGGTATTGGTAAAGGCCCAGCGTGTCGCTATGTGTGTCGCCGACGAGGTCGAACAATCGGCCGTGTTCCACGTACCGGATCGCCTCGGCAAGGTGATAGTAGCGTGCGTCGAATTGCACTTCGGGTCCGAGCGCGCCGACCAGGGCGAGATACAGATCGAAAACGAGCAAGGCGGCCATCGCCGCAGCGACGATCCGCTGCCACGGGAGGGGTGAGGACCTGGAAGCCTCGCCCTCCGCCTCGTTCGCAAGGAACACGCGTGCTCGCCACACCGTCAGGAGCAGTGCCGCGGCGAGGATCGCATAGAGCGGCGGTTTGGTCAAGAATCCCGCCATGCCGACGATCACGATTGCGATCGTCCAGGCTGCGAGCCCGAGGCAAACGGCGAAGGCAAGCCGGCTGACCCGCGTCCGGAGGGAGACGCGGAACAGTCCTAGCAGCATATCTCCAGGGCCGAAGCAGCTAGATAGGAACAGCAGCACCGGAAACAGATATCCGATGTTGCTTGGCAGCCGGCTCAGTAAAGGAATAATGAATTGGGCGTCGCGTGAGAACTCCGCGACGGCGCGCGCGTCTCTGAAATTGTACGTGGCAACGGCAATGATTGCCGCCCACACCATCATTGCGCCGGAAACGATCGCCTCCCGCGACACGGATGATGCCGCCGCGGCTCGCTGATCGAAGATCTCTTCCATGCTGCTCCGTCCGCCTGCTATCGTGCTGCGATGTTATCGGAACCCTCGCGGTGCTGTCTGTCCCCGGGCACCTACTTCGATCTCGGGCGCGATTCCTTGTTTACCTGTTCGCCCAACGGCTGTTAGCGAGATGCGTGCGGGGGCGAGCCATACCGCGACGCCTGCAGGTCGGCTCTTGAGCACACAGAAAGGCGTGCTTCGATGGAGAGCGCTAGACAATGGGCGGGCAGGCGGGTTTTTCTCACGGGCGTTTGCGGAACTGTCGGTCGCGAGCTGCTCGAGCGGCTCCGTGAGTTCGACCTAGCAGGAATCGTGGGCGTAGACACTAACGAGACCGAGCTCTTTTTTACCCGAGAGGCGATGCGCTCGGATCCGCGTGTGCAACTCTTCCTTTGCGACGTGCGCGTAGCCGAGCAGGTGAGCCGCCGAATGCGCGGGATTGACGTGGTCCTGCATGCTGCGGCGTACAAGCACGTCGACATGTGCGAGCGGTCGCCGCACGAAGCGATCATGACCAACATCCTCGGAACGCAAAACGTCATATCGGCGGCGCTCGACAACGAAGTCGAGCGCGTGATTTTCACGTCTTCCGACAAGGCGGTCAATCCGACCAGCGTTATGGGAACGTCCAAACTCATGGCCGAGCGCCTCGTTTCAGCGGCAAGCACACAGACGCACAACGGTAAGCCAATCTTTGCATCGATCCGGTTCGGCAACATCATGGGATCGCGCGGCTCCGTGATCCCGCTCTTCGAGAGCCAAATTGCCGTCGGAGGCCCCGTGACGCTGACCGATCCGAGAATGACGCGGTTTGTGATGTCCGTTAAACAGGCGTCCGCTCTCGTCATGGAGGCGGCTTTCCTCGCGCGCGGCGGCGAGGTTATCGTAACGAAGATGGACGTGTTGCGCATCGAAGACCTCGCCCACGTAATGATCGCGGAGCGCGCGCCCGCTTTCGGTTTTGAGCCGCGCATGGTCGAAATCAGGATAATCGGAAGCAAGCCGGGAGAGAAGCTGTACGAGGAACTCACCAACGAGGAAGAGGTGCGTCGCACCTTCGATTGGGATAAATACCTCATCGTCAAACCAGCTCTGCAGGTCAACGGCGAGGATCGCTTCGAGGACTGGGCACGAGAAGGGAAGCCAATCGAAAAACCGTACAACTCGTCAACGAGCTCGGCAATGAATTGTGACGAGATCCGCGCGCTACTCCGTAGAAACGAGCGCGTCTAGACGGGACTCGAATCCTCCGTCAGTCTCGTTTTGTCACCGCTATCGTGCGACACGTGAAGCCCGCACTCGATCTTTGAAAATCCGGGCCAGCGGCCGGCGCGAAGATCCTCACCCTCCGCAACCGGACGGGTACACGGACGACAGCCGATGCTCGGGAACCCGCGGTCGTGAAGCGCATTGTAAGGCAGCTCATGCGCACGTATGTATGTCCAGACCATCCGCTCGCTCCAGGTAGCGAGCGGATTCACCTTGGCGATGTCAAACTTGGTATCCCATTCAATAACAGGCACATATGCGCGCGTCCTGCTCTGGTCGCGGCGTATGCCGCTAATCCAAGCTTCAAAGGTACCGAGAAAGGCCAATTGCGGCTCCACCTTACGCATCGCGCAGCAGATGTCCGGGTTGCGCTTCCACAGCTCGGGGCCATAGATGGCAGCCTGCTCCGCAACCGAGAGTCGGGGGTGAACGCGAATCGGCTTGATTTTGTATCTCGCGCCCATCCATCGAACGAGCTCGTACGTTTCGGGAAATAGCAAAGCGGTGTCCAGATAGTACACCGGGAGGGACGAGTCGATTCTCATCGCCATGTCTAGAGTGACGACGCCGGAGGGTCCGCCAAACGAACACGCGAGCACGGCGCGATGCCCATAGACGCGCACAACCCACGCGAGGATATCCTCGGGTGCCCAGTTCTCGAACTCGAGCGCGAGTGGCCCGATCGTACTCTTGTCCGGCAACCCTGCGAGGTCTGCCTTCATCCGGTTGGCGCCAGGGGGACAGTGCGAAGCTTGCGGTCCCGCATCAACCCGGCCACATCGCGCATCAGAGCAAAGCGGTAGCCACGCCCCTTCAGCGTGCGGATGAGTTGAGATAGCAAGACGAGCGCATTGCGGCTGTTTCTCCTGTGAGCAAGGCGCTTCCACCCGGTAACGTGGTTCACCACCTCCTCCACGTAGAGATCATACGGATGCAGATACGTTACCACAATGTCGGGCAACGGAAACACCGAAAGAGCGGCTTGGTATGTCTGTAGGCCCAGCAGCTTTACGTAGCTGAAAATAAGCGGCAGGCGGATGCCACCCAGGCAAGCAACGGGCAGCTCGAGTATGGACCCGCTCGGACCAGCAAACAGAAACGGGTCCCGGCCGAAACGCAGATTATTGTATGCGTACCCATCAGCGCGCACCGAGGGAACGATGCTGCTGTCGTACAGGAAACCGTGCCGCACGAGGGTGTCGACGCCGCGCTCGTCGATAAGGCAGTTCGGCGAACGGTATCCGAGCGGCGGAGCACCCCACAGATCCTGGTACGCTTCCTTCGCCGAGCGAACTTCGGTCTCCGATGCGGGCTGAGCCGTGTCGTGGCTGAAGGAATGCACGGCGTATTCCATGGTCACCCGCGCCGCAAGGGCCGCAAGGCGATCCGCGTGCCGCCTCGCGTGCACCATGACGGTAAACGACGTCAGAGGCACGCGCTCGGCAGTCAGTACATCCACCAGCGCCTGCATTCGTGCGTCGTCATCCAGCAATCGGATCTGCCGCGAGGGATCGCGCAAATCCGGTTCGATGTCCATGGACATGCAGGCGATTCGCTCGCTCATCGCCACCACGCCTTAACCACGCTCTTCACGAAGAAAAGCCCATACCGAAAATTCGTGCCCTTACGGCTCTCCCCGTGCGAGCGTGCGTTGATGTGAATCGGGACCTCGACG
>JAKAPO010000040.1 GCA_021807065.1 bacterium | reverse complement strand
ATCTATGCACACGTTTGCCTTCAACGTGCACGGCGTCGGGATGCTTGGCATCGCGGCCGTTATCCGCGCGGAATGAATCCCGAGTCTTGCCTTTTTTCTTGAATTGCGGGATGCGTACGCGCTTCCAGGGAAGCTCGTTGCGCCGATACTTTTTGAGGTCGTCGAAGAAGTTGGCGTAGGCGCGGCCCAGGTTCTTGACCGCCTGTTGCGGCGCGTTCTTGGTCACCGCACGCATCCAGGGAAACTCCGTGTGCTTGATTGCGTTGAGTGCACGGCGTATCGCGGTCTCGCTCGGCTTCTCGCCCGCAGCGTACTGCCGCTGCCATTGCGCGAGCGCCCAATTGTAGGCGAACCGTGCAATACCGCAGGCCTTGCGGAAATACACTTCTTGGTCAGGCGACGGCATGAGGCGGATGCGGTGCGCGAGTGTCACGATGCAACGCGCTCCTCGCGCGCGAGGGCACGTTCGATGCTTATAGCGCGATTGCGAGCCGAGCGACGGCCGTACAACCGTGCGCAGAAACTCGTCAACACCGCAATCATGTCCTGAACGAGATCGTCGTTCATCTCGGAGGGATCAACAACGATTACGCGACGCCCCGATGCGGCAAGCGCCGCTTCGAGATATTCTGAGCCGAAGCGCGCAAAACGGTCGCGATGCTCGACGACGATGGCGTTCACGGTTGCGTCCAACAATAAACGCATGATTTTACGCCGCTTGCCGTTCAAACCGGAACCGACTTCAGACACCGATTCGACGACGTGAAGATTCTGCTCTGCAGCGTACTGCGAGAGCCGCGCAAGCTGCCGGTCCAGATCGGCGCGTTGGTCATGACTGCTCACGCGGGCGTACAGGGCGACACGCTCACACTTCACGGGTTCCGGTGCATCTACGACAATGGTGCCTGTCGGGAGTTGACGCCAGGGGACCGGCATGATGCCGTCCTGGGTCCAGCGCCAAGCAGTCTTGTACGAGATGCCCGTTCGACGCGCCCACTGCGAGAGCTTCACCTTACCAGTCTGGCACCCAAACGCACGTTTGGCTATGATCAGGATACTATTGTGCAGCAGTTGACGACCCTGTAGCTGCCGGAGGGGTCGACGCGCACGCGGCGGCCGGCCACCAGAATCGCTCGCATGCCGTGATCCCAAAAATGTAACACGCGCAGCACTACGGGGCGCAATCCGGCTATCGCGTTGCGTGCGCGCTGCGAAACGGAGAGGCCGTCACGGATCCATTTCGGATGATCCCGCGGAAGGAGGTCCCCTTCGAACTCGACCGCAGGCTCCGGAGGCGCAATCGGTTGCGCGTCGCGGGCGGTCGACGCAGCGATTGCCGCGCGCTCGATCGGCGAATCGTCGAATTCGATACGCCGGAGCATGGGCCGCTCTTCGCAACGTCGCGAGCGCGTTCACGTGCAACTGCGACGTGCGTTGCGGCGAGATGTCGAACGCGTCGCCGATGCGCCGCAACGATGCCCTGCCGTAATAGTGCGCGAGCATGAGACGGCGCTGGCGTGCGGGCAACGTCTCGACGAGCGCGCGCAGGTAGGCGCGTTCATCGCTCTCGCTTACGATGACTGCGGGGTCGGCGCTGCGATCGGCCGGTCCTCGATCGCAGGTCGGCAGTGCGTCGACGCGGGCGAGCAGCAGTGTCTCGAAAGCGGCGGCGACGCGCCGCGCTGCTGCGTCATCCACGTTGCAGGTTGTTGGCGATACGCAGCATTTCGTCGGCCGCCTGAACGCCTTTGGCGTCGGCCTCGTACGCACGCTGCGCCGCAAGCATCGACATCATCGACTCGATGATCGAAACGTTCGACTCTTCGAGCATTCCGAAACGTACGCGCGGCCCGTCGCCGCCCGGATAGGTCGCGCGGGGAGAGCCGGATGCGGGGGTTGCTTCGAAAATCGTGCCGCCGAGGCTGCGCAGGCGTTCCGGCGCGGCGAACTCGGCAGGCTAGAACATCTTTACGTGGTCGGGTTCGGCGGCCGCCACCGCTTCCGCTTCGGCTGGTTCGCGGCGAATCTCTCCGTTGATCGCCTCGGCAGCGGTGCGGTCGCTGTAGGTCACCGACGGCGGCCCGCCCTTGTCGAGCAGCGAAAGATGGGTGAGCAATAAGCTGCGCAGCTCTCCTCGAGCCTTCTCCGTCTCCTCGAGCGCGCGCTGGTGCTCGCGCCGCACCTCGGCGATCGCCTCGTTGTAGTGCGCGATCTCGCGCTCGGCGGCGAGCCGCGCCTGCTCGCGAATGAGATCGGACTCCTTGTGCGCGGAGGCCTTGACTTCGTCGGCGGTTCGCTGTGCGAGAACGAGCGTGTTGTGCAGCGACTCCTCCATCGCCTTGAAATGGCTGACGCGCTCCTTGAGGTCCTCGATCTCGGCCTCGAGCGCCGCGCGCTGCGTCGCTCCGTCTTCCATCGCCTCGATGAGCTCGTCGAGAAATTGATCCACCTCGGCACGATCGTAGCCTTGCAGCGCCCGCTTGAAGGTCTTGTGCTGGATGTCGACCGGTGTGATCTTTTGCATGCGCGTGCGTCCCTCACTTATTCATGAAATCGAGCGATCCGGCTGCCATTGCGTCGCGCATACCCTCGGCGTTTACGACGACACCCGACGGAACAACGAGATAGATCGCCTCCGCGAGTTTTTGAATCTTGCCGTCGATCGTGTACGCTACTCCGGAGGTGAAGTCGACGACACGCTGCAAGAGCGACCGGTCGGCATTCTGCAGGTTCACGATGACGACATGCCTGCTTCGCAATGCGTCCGCGATTTCGACGACGTCCTGAAAGTTGTGCGGTGAAAACAATCCCACCTCGACGTTCTGCCGCCGCCCGCTCTTCGACAGCGCGACGATCCTCGGTGGACCCGCCGGTTGTTCCTCTTCGTACAACTCGTCGGTCTCGTCGTCTCGCAGGGAGAAGAACGAACCAATCTTTTGAAACATCTCGCCCCCCTTCACATAGCCTCGCACGTCGCGCTCGGCTTGGCGCTCCAGCTCGCCTTCGCCACTTGCACGCCGAACACTCGCTTGCACGCCCCCACGCGAACGTCGTCGCGTGGGACCCCCTCACATAGCCTCGCACGTCGCGCTCGGCTTGGCGCTCCAGCTCGCCTTCGCCACTTGCACGCCGAACACTCGCTTGCGCGCCCCCACGCGAACTTCGCCGCGTGGGACCCCTAAATTCTTTCACCGAACAGCGCCGTGCCGATTCGCACCATCGTCGAACCCGCACGAATCGCCTCTCGCCAATCGTTCGACATGCCGATGGAGAGCGTATTTCCACCAACACGCGCCAACGTCTTTGCGGCGGTTTCGAAGGCGGCGGCGACCGCCGCGCGATCGGCGTCGAACGGGCCCATGGCCATCACGCCTTCGACGCAAAGAGACGATTCCGCCCGCAGGCGTTGCGCGAGGGTAGGCGCCTCTTCCGGTGGGCAGCCATAGCGTTCCGTGCCGCTGACGTTGACCTGTATCAATATGGGCAGCGCCCGGCCTGCGACGGCCGCGGCTCTTGCCAGAGCGAGCCCCGCATCGAGCCGGTCGACGCTCTGCACGAGATCGAACAGCGCGGCGATCCCCTTCGCTTTGTTGGTTTGGATGCGGCCGATGAAGTGCTTGCGGACCGGAGGAAGCTGTGGATAAGCCCGCTCCGCCTCCTGAAGACGGTTTTCGGCGACGTCGTGCAAGCCGGCCTCGATCGCCTCCCGCACGCGGTCCAGCGGCTGACGTTTCGCGACACCGACGATCGTTACGCTTTCTTCTTCCCGCCCGCATGCGCGCAGCTCCGCAGCGATCTCCTCGACGAGCCGCGCATACCGCGCGGCAACGCTCACGCCGTCCGTTCTTGCACCTTACCGCGGGTCGCGAAGTACCATACGAAGTAACCGCCGATAATCATCATCGGGACCGAAAGTAACTGCCCGCCGTGCAGCCCGAGAAATGGGATGCCGCCCGCTCGCCAGATCTCGGCGACCGTGCGCGTGATGCCGTAAAGCGTGAACCACGCCGCAGCAACGACCCCATCTCGGGGTTTCATGCGGTAGAGCAGCAGCAGGATCGGCAGGGTTGCGATGTCCAGAATGGCTTCGTAGAGCTGCGAAGGGTGATGATACTGTCCCGCGGTAGCCGGATTCGTGAGGGTCGCGTTCGCGCCGGGAATCATGCACCAAGGAGGCCACTTAGGATTGCAAACGGTGCCCCATAGCTCGTCATTGATGAAATTGACGACGCGCGTGAGCGCGATGCCGATCGGCAATAGCACGACGATCTCGTCGCCCAAGACCGTGAAGCGCAGCTTCGGATGCTTGCGAACGAAAAGCCACATCGCCAGCAGCACGCCGATCACGCCGCCGTGAAAGGCCATCCCGCCGTTCCAGACGGCGATGAAGTTGATCGGATGGGCGATATAGCACCCTAAACTGCAATGCGTGGTTGGGTTTTTCGTCGCGGCAATCATGTCGGCGATGTCGTAGAGCAAGCGGCCGCCGACGAGCACGCCGACCACGGCATAAAAGATGAAGTCCTGTACCTGGTCGCGAGTGAGGGCGAGGCGCCGCAACGCAACCGGCCTGATCATCCAGACGTAGACGCAGATGAAGCCGATGAGGTAGGAAATACCGTACCAATGGACGCCGAAGCTGCCGATATGGAACGCGATCGGGCTCAGGTTCGGATAGGTGAACCAATGGTGCATCGATAACCGGGCAGTTGTTTGAAAGGCGCGCGGCACCCTTCTAGGCGAATCACTGCGCCCCGATGACTTCGACGGCTCCGCTCTCCACCGGCATCTCGTTTTTGGCCGGGCTCGTCTCGTTCGTCTCGCCGTGCGTGCTGCCCCTGGTGCCGGCCTACCTCTCGCTCCTCACGGGTGAAAGCGTCGAAAACCTACGGGAGAACCGGCACTATCGCTGGCGGGCGATACCGCACGCGGTCGCGTTCATCGTCGGCTTCACCATCGTCTTCGTCGTCCTGTTCGGCCTACCGACGTATTGGATCGGGGCGGCGCTCGGCGAAAACCGGACGCTGCTCACCGAGATCGGCGGCGCGATCGTCATCGTCCTCGGCCTGTGGATGATGGGAATGCTCCGCATCGATTTCCTCATGCGCGACACGCGCGTGCATCTTCAGCAGCGCAAGCGCAGTCTCTGGACGTCGCTCGTGGTTGGGCTGGCGTTCGCCGCCGGTTGGACACCGTGCATCGGGCCGATTCTGGCCGGGATCATCGCGCTCGGCCTTCAGCAGCGCAACGCCGGCGAGGCGGTATTCCTGCTCCTCTTCTACTCGCTGGGTTTGGCACTGCCGTTCCTCGTCGTCGCCGCGGCCATCGACGTCGTTCTCCCATTGCTCGCACGAATGCGACCGGCGCTGCGCGCAATCGAATTCGCCTCGGGAGCGTTCCTGGTCGTCGTCGGCGTCGTCCTCATCAACGACGCATTCCTCCGGATTGCCGGATGGTTCTATCGTCTTGTTCCAGCGCCGAAGCTTTAGGTTAGGAATCGCGGTCATCGGCGCTATCGCCGCCGCCGTGCTCGTCCTCGATCAATGGTCGAAGAGTTACGTCGTCTCGCATCTCTGTTTCGACGGCTGCCTCCCGTGGGGCCGCCGCAAAGAGATCGTCGAGGGCTGGCTGCGCATCGCCCCGATGCCGAACTTTCACGGTGCCTTTGGATTGCTCGGGAGCAACGTGTTCCTCCTCATTGCGATGGCGCTCATCGTGCTGGGGATCTTCTGGGTGAGTTTTCGTGAGGCGGCGGAGCGCTCGACCGTCGTGCGCGTGGCCTTTGGCTTGATCCTCGGCGGCGCGATCGGAAACATCATCGACCGCGTGCATTACGGCTACGTCATCGACTTCATCGATTTCTACCGCTTTCCGAACGTCTGGCGCTTCACGTTCAACGTCGCCGATTCGTGCATCACGACCGGCGTAATTCTCTTATTGCTTGCGAGTGTTGGTTCACGCCGTCACGTCTGAAGAGGCAGGTCTCCGGGCCGACGTCCTCGCCGCGCGTCTCTCCGGCGCTTCACGTTCGCGCGTCACCGCCGCCGCACGAGACGGCCTGCTGCGCGTCAACGGCGAGGCATCGAAGGGCAGCCGCGTCGTTGAGGCGGGCGACAGGCTCGACCTCGAAATTCCCGAGCGGCCGCCGCTCGACGTGCGTGCGGAACCGATCGCGGTGCCGATCCTCTACGAAGACGAGGATCTCATCGTCGTCAACAAGCCGGCGGGAATGACGACGCACCCCGCCCACGGCGTAACGCACGGCACGCTCGTCAACGCCCTGCTCGCGCACGTCACAGAGTTGCCGGGGGACAGATTGCGACCCGGCCTCATTCAACGTCTCGACCGCGATACATCGGGACTCATCGTCGTGGCAAAGACACCGGGCGCATTGCGTGCGCTGGGCAAAGCGATGGCGGCGCGGCGGATCTCACGCGAGTATCTGGGGCTCGTGCACGGTATCCCCGAGCACGCGCGTGGTCGGATCGACGGCCCAATCGGCCGCGATCCGCGTAATCGTTTCCGCTATGCGATCGTCGCGAACGGAAAGCCGGCGGTCACGCACTACGAGGTCCGCGAACGTTTCGTCAAGCACGCGGAGCTGCGTTTCACGCTGGAGACCGGACGCACGCATCAGATTCGCGTGCACGCTGCGGCGATCGGACATCCGATCGTAAACGACGCCTTCTACGGACACGCCGAGCCGCAGTTCGGCCTGCCCGGTCAGGCGCTCCATGCGTTTCGCCTCTCGTTCCGCCATCCGCGCACGCGCGAGCGGATGGAGTTCCAAGTGGAGCCGCCGCCGGAGTACGAACGCGCCAAAGCGCTGCTCCGCGAGCGCTCGTAACATCGCGTGAGATTCGATCTCGTCGGAACGGACGGCCGTGCGCGGCGCGGGCGCCTCCATCTCGAACACGGCATCGTCGAGACTCCGGCTTTCATGCCGGTTGGAACGGCTGCGACGGTCAAAGGCCTCGAGCCCGCCGAACTCCATGCAGCTCACGCGCAGATTCTCCTCGCGAACGTCTACCATCTCTGGCTGCGCCCCGGGCGTGAGACGCTCGCCGCAGCCGGTGGTCTGCACCGATTTATGGGTTGGAACGGATCGATACTCACCGATTCAGGCGGATTCCAGATCTTCAGCCTGCGCGAGCGGCGTAGACTCGATGACGATGGCGTAACGTTCTCGTCGCACATCGACGGCAGTCGCCACCGCTTTACGCCGGAGAGCGTTGTCGCGTTCGAAGAGGAGCTCGGCGTCGACATCGCGATGGTCCTCGACGTTTGCGTCCGTCTTCCCGCGGAGCGCCAGGAGCTCGAGCGCGCTGTCGCGCTCACCAGCCGCTGGGCTGCACGCGCCGCCGCCGCACGCACGCGCGACGCGACCGCCCTTTTCGGCATCGTGCAGGGCGGTCTCGACGAACGCCTGCGCGAGCGCAGCGCGCACGATCTCGTCGAGATCGGCTTCGACGGCTACGCGATCGGCGGCCTATCCGTGGGAGAGACGAGAGTGGAGATGCGGAACGCGGCGAGTCTGTGCGCCGATCTCCTGCCGGCGGAAAAACCTCGCTATCTCATGGGCGTAGGAACGGTCCCCGACTTGCTCGCCTCGATCGATTGCGGTATCGACGTCTTCGACTGCGTCTATCCCACGCGCTGCGGCCGCAACGGCCGCGCGATGACGCGCGACGGTGAGTTCCACATTCGCAATGCCGCCTTCACGCGCGACTTCCAGCCTCTCGACCCTCACTGCGATTGTGCCGTATGCAAAACGTTCAGCCGTGCCTACCTCGCCCACCTCTTCCGTTCCAACGAAATGCTCGGCCCGCGCCTGCTCTCCTACCACAACGTCTATCTGCTGAACGCGTTGATGGCCGACGCGCGCAATGCAATCGAGCGCGGTCAATGGGGGGAGTTCGTATCATCCCACGCGAGCGAAGCGCATCTGCGCTGAGCGACGTCGCCCTGTCATCCCGAGCGAGTGAGGCGCGCGAGCGCCGAAACGACGTCGAGAGAGGCGTATCGGGGGCAGGTGCCCGGCAAAAAGGTCGGTCGCGCGCAGCGCGACCAACCACCATTGTCATCCCGAGCGAGCGAGGTGCGTTTAGCACCGCCAGTGACCGGGGATCCAATACCAACCGCGCCAACTGTTGCGCCAGTGTCCGGGAACCCAGAAGCACCCTGGGCGTCCCGCTTGCCAGTAGCCGCCGATCCACACCCAGCGACCCCGCCAAGCCCAGTATCCCCGAACCCAGATCCATCCCGGATGCGGTCGCGGTGGAACGTATTCGTATCTCGCCGCCGGCGGACCAACCCGCAGGTACACGCCGACTTGCGCCGATGCCGGCGCCCCAAGCAGCCCGGCGGTGCCGGTGATAAGCGCGAAGACTAGGAAGAGTCTTTTCATCATGCCCGCATCGTACGATTTACGATCGCCGGTTGCGTTACGAACGCATTAGTCCTGACGCCTCGACTTGAGAAATTCATCGCTTTCTAAGCAACGTACCTTGCCATCCCGAGCGAGCGCACGCGCGAGCGTGCGCGACGTCGAGGGACCGCCTAAAGGCGTCGCGCGGCGAAAGGTTGGCCACGGTATCGTGCGGCCTTCCACCGTTGTCATCCCGAGCGAGTGAGGCGCGTGAACGCCGAAACGACGTCGAGGGAAGCGTCTCGTGGCCCTTGCCAGCGCCGATCGAGGGAGAAATACACATGCACAACTACTCCGTCTCCATGCTGCGCTGTTTTGGCGGCACGTTCTACGTCGGCGTGACCAATGACGTGGATCGTCGCTTCGCGGAGCAGTGCATGGGACTGGACGAGGACTGCTATACGTATACGCGCCGACCGTTGAGGCTCGTCGCGGTCGGTGAGTTTCGCTGGATCGATCAGGCGATCGCCTTCGAGAAGCAACTCAAGCGATGGAGCCATCGCAAGAAGCGCGCTTTCGCTGAAGAGCGCTGGGACGATGTGAAGCGCTTCGCTCGCTCGGGATGACAGAGCGGCGTCGCTCAGCGCTCATGCGCTTCGCTCGCTCGGGATGACGGAGCCGAGCAGCTAGCCGGGTCCGAACACGATGCGGGCGCACTCGGCGCAGATCGCCGGGTGCGCCGCGTCGGCCCCCAGCTCGCGGTACTTCCAGCATCGCGCGCACTTCTTGCCGTCCGCCGGCAGATTCTGCACGCGCGTAGCGGCGGGCGAGAGCCCCAAGTCGATATCCGAAACGACCAGCGCCTCGCGCAATCCCTCGCGCAGCTGCTTCTCGTCCCCGAAGAGTGCCAGCAGTCGCGCGCGATCCTGCGCGGATAGCTCCACGTACGCTTTCGCTTCAAAGTCGCGAAGCTCCGAATCGGCCGAAACTTTTGCACGCAGATCGCGAAGCGTACGCCATGTTTCGATGGTTGCGGAGTCCAGCCGCCCTTCGGGCATCGTCAGATCGAAAACGCTCTCGCGTTCCCCGCGCAAATCGGACGGAAGCGCTTGCCATGCCTCCTCGGCTGTAAACGAGAGCACGGGTGCAACCGCCGCGAGAAATCCTTCGAGCGCGTAGAGTAGCGCCGATTGCGCGCTGCGACGGCGCGGATCGTCCTTCGCCCGCGAGTACAGCGGATCTTTGAGCGCATCGAAGTAGAGCGCCGACATCTCGCTCTCGAACTCGAGAATCTTGAGGTAGGCGGCGTGGATGTCGTACTGCGCGTAGGCGCTGCGGATGCCCGCAAAGATAGTATCGGCGTACGCGCACGCCAGCGCGTCCAACGGAAACATCGCTGCACGAGCAACGATCTCGCGCCGTTGCAGGTCGCCGACGTTGCCGAGCATGAATCGAACGCGGTTGCGCACGTTGCGATAGACGCGGCTCACGTGCTCGACGATGTGCGGGCCGAAGCGCACGTCGTCGACGAACTCCGTCGATGCGGCCCATAAACGCAAGACGTCGGCACCCCAACGCTCCATGGCATCGAGAGCATCAAGCCCCGTGCCGCGCGATTTCGACATCGGCCGCCCGTGCTCGTCGTTCACCCAGCCGTTCTTGACGACGTGCTTGTACGGTGCGCTACCCCGTATGGCAACGGCCGTGACGAGAGAGCTGCGGAACCAACCGCGGTACTGATCTCCGCCTTCGAGCACGGCATCGCTGGGCCAGGAGAGATCTCCTTGCAGCACCGCAAGGTGGGTCACACCTGACTCGAACCAAATGTCGACGATGTTTCTCTCCTGTTCGAAACGCCTTCCGCCACACTTCGGACAAGCGAAGCCGTCGGGAACGTAGACGCCGGCTGCGTCGCGCCACCATGCATCCGCACCGGCTCGTTCGAAACGCCGCGCTGCGGTGCGTACGATGCACGCGTCGAGGATGGGTTCGCTGCATCCACGACAGACGAGCGCCGGGATCGGCGTTCCCCACGTGCGTTGCCGAGAGATACACCACTCCGGGTGATTCTCGATCATCTGCGCCTGGCGCTGACGTCCCCATTCGGGTGTGTAGGCAACGCTATCGATGGCGCGCAGCGTTCGCGCGCGCAGATCGTTGCGATCCATGGCGATGAACCACTGTGAGGTCGCTCGGAAGATTACGGGATTGTGGCAGCGCCAGCAATGCGGATAGGAGTGTTCGATCTCGCCGGCGCTCCACAGCATGCCGCTGGCGCGAAGATCCTCGATGATCCTCTCGTTTGCCGCGAAGACGCTCGTGCCGGCGTATGGCCCCGCCTCCGCCGTGAAGACACCGCGCGCGTCAACCGGATTGACCACCGGAAGGCGGTACTTGACTCCCGTCTCGAAATCGTCTGCGCCGTGACCGGGTGCCGTGTGCACCGCTCCCGTTCCCGTCTCCAAGTCGACATAGTTTGCAAGAACGATCTTTGAGTCGCGATCGAAGAGCGGATGGCGCGCGCTCAGGTTCTCCAGCTCGGCACCCGTCGCCGTTGCCACGAGCTCCGCACCCGCGAACTTCTCGCCCAACGCAGAGGGAGCGAGCGCCTGCGCAACGAGCAGCAACTCCTCGCCGACGCGGTAGATGCCGTAGGATGCTTCAGGATGCAGCGCGATCGCTGCATTGCCCGGCAGCGTCCAAGGCGTCGTGGTCCAGATGAGAATGCTCACGCTCTCGTCGGTCCCTCGACGTCGCTCAGCGCTCAAGCGCTGAGCTCGCTCGGGATGACAAGAAGAAGCCGCGTGACGAGTGGTGACGCGTTCGAATAGAGCATCGCGCTGAGCGGCGCTGAAGGGGAAGCGGACGTAGATCGAGGGCGACTTCTTGTTTTCGTACTCGATTTCTGCTTCGGCCAGAGCGGTTTCATCGTGCATGCACCAAAGGGTCGCACGCAGCCCGCGGTAGATTTGATCCTGTTCGGCGAGATCCGCAATCGCATCGACGATCGCCGCTTCGTACGATGGTGAAACCGTCTTATAGGCGTGCTCGTAGTCGCCAAAGGTGCCCATGCGCATGCGGACGCCGCGCTGACGCTCGAACCAGAACTCGGCGCGCTCTGCGCAGCGGGCGCGTAACTCGAGCGGATCGATCGCGTGGAAATCCTTGATGCCGAGATGCTTCAACGTCTCGAGCTCGATGGGTAGCCCGTGCATGTCCCAGCCGGGCACGAACTTCGCCCATCTCCCGCCGAGCAGATTGATCTTGACGAACATGTCCTTGAGAACCATGTTCAGGAAGTGGCCCATGTGCAGCTCGCCGTTCGCGTACGGCGGACCGTCGTGGAGAATCCACGCGGCTCCTCCCTCGCGGCGATTGCGCTCGAGCCGGCGCGCGTACGTGCCGCGTTCGCGCCACCACGCAACGCGTTCGGGCTCGCGCTTCGTCAAGTGCGCCTGCATGGAGAAGGGCGTTGCCGGCAGGTTGAGAGTATCGCGATAGTCGCGCGTGGTTGTCTCGCTCATCGACTCTGCAGCAGTTCTCCCAAGACGCCGAAGTTTCGTTCCGCGAGCGCCCGGACGCGTTCGAGAGACGCGGCGAGCCGCGCGCTGAGCTCCGCGTGCCGCGCCATCGCCTCGTCGACGAGCGCGTCGGTCGCCGCCGGCGGCGGCGCGTCACTTCCCGGAGTCCAGAGCGGCCGCAATGAGTACGCCAAATCTTCGGTCAACGCCGTGACTTTGGGGTCGTATGGAATGGCGACGAACGGCA
>JAKAPO010000039.1 GCA_021807065.1 bacterium | reverse complement strand
TGTCCAGCGGGATCGCAAGCATGAGCCGCGTTACCTCGCCGTAGTTGGCAATTCCCGAAGCGATGCGGTTGCTCCTGAGATAGGCGTTATAGGTTCCCCACGATAACCGGGCAAATGCGAGGTTCACGTGTCGCGCGTCACGCGCACGGATCGCGGCGAAATCGCTCCAGACGAGCGGCGTGAACATCGAGCGCGGATACTTTGCCAGCCGCGGCAGCACTAAGAAGAGCTCCATCCACCCGGAGTACCGCACGACCGGGTCGTGCGAACGCAGGCAGGTCACGGTTGCGAGGTAGTTCGCCTCGTCTTCCCGCGCATATCCGGCAAGGTGGCTCCATTCGTGCGCGATGTCGAAGGGGCGTTCGAACCATAGGAGGTCCGGAGCCACTTGCACCGTCAATGCCAGCGGGTTGATGAACCCGGCGGTACCGTTCAGATCCATGAACGGACCGGCGAGCGTGAACGTCGGCGCAACCGCGCGCGGCACCCACGAATCCCCGCCGCGTTCGACGGCCGGCAGCCAATCCGCACGTAGTGAGACGAGATCCAATGGCTGTGCCGAGCGAGCGTGCGCGGCGGGCGCCAGCGCGTTCAACATTGCGATCGCGCGTTTACGCAATGCCACCATCGATGGCGACGTGATGCGCGCGGCATTATACTCCAGGCGCGTTTGAATCGGCGCGCGATCGTAGTTCCATCCCCAACCGATCTGGAACCAGACCGCATACAGGGCAAGAACGACGGCAAGATCGAAAATCGCTAGCCCAGCGCTGCGCCATGCACCGCCGCGGCGTTCGCGAACGCGAACCACGATGCGCCACGCGACGAGCCCCATCCCGAGCAGCACGGCGAGATCCCCAAGCGAAAACGGAAAGATTCCGCCGATCGCTGTAACCAGCGGCTCCCACCGCGCGTAGAATCCGTTGACGTACGCTCGCTCGATCCAGGCGCTGCTTGGGTGAACGACGAGAACGATCGCTCCGAGCGCGATCGCGGCGATGCGTAGTCCTAGCGAGAGATAATGCTTAGCGCTTGCTGTACTGGAAGCGTTTGCGCGCGCGCTTGCGGCCGTACTTCTTCGACTCCTTTTCGCGCGAATCGCGGGTGAGGAAGCCGTTCTTACGCAGCGTCTCTTTCAACGACTCGTCGAGTTCCAGAAGCGCGCGCGCGATGCCGTGTCTCACCGCACCGGCCTGGCCCGCGATGCCGCCACCCTCCGTTCGTATCTCGACGTCGAATCTCGTCAGGCTCTCCGTCGCCTCCAGCGGCTGCCGCACGATCTGCTGCAACTGCGGACGTGGAAAGTACTGTTCAATGGGTTTCTTATTGATCGTGATCACGCCCTGACCGAGCGTGAGCTTGACGCGCGCGATCGCGCGCTTGCGACGGCCGGTCGCCTGCGATACGTCAGCGGAGTTCAATGCGTGGGGACCTTCGATAGCGGTTGAGGTTGCTGCGCTTCGTGCGGGTGCTGCGAGCCTGCATACACCTTCAGCCTGCGCATCTGCTCGGCACGCATTCGATTGGTCGGCAGCATTCCGCGCACCGCCTGTTCGATGATCCGTTCGGGATGCTTGCTATGAAGCTCGCGCGCGGTGCGAGTGCGCAGCCCTCCGGGAAAGCCGCTGTGGCGACGGTAGAGCTTCTCGTCCCACTTCTTCCCGCCCAGTTCCACCTGCGCGGCGTTGATCACCACAACGTGATCGCCGTCGTCGATGTGGGGCGTCCAGGTGGGTTTGTGCCGGCCACTCAGGGCTCTCGCGATATGGACCGCCAGCGTTCCAAGCCGCTGCCCCGCGGCATCGACGATATACCAATCGTGCCTGGTCTGGGCGGTCTTCTGCTGGTAGGTCCGCACAACCCGAGGATTCTAGCCGGGAAGGCACCGCCACGTCAATGGCAATCGTGCCGCGGGTCTATCGCGATGTCATCCCCAGCCTGTCGAGGGAAGCCCATCACAGTCGCTAATGGCAGTCATGCCACGGGCTTATGGCGGAGCCGGTCACAGCCATAATCCCAGAATGTGCCGGCGTTCCAAGCCGCCGCTCCGCGGTTCCGGGCGTCGAGGACAAGCCCGAGATCCCATTCCACAAGAA
Source organism: bacterium (assembly GCA_021807065.1). Classification (GTDB taxonomy): domain Bacteria; phylum Vulcanimicrobiota; class Vulcanimicrobiia; order Vulcanimicrobiales; family Vulcanimicrobiaceae; genus Tyrphobacter. The sequence continues at coordinate 10,141 of JAKAPO010000039.1, read as the reverse complement.
AATAAGCCCGGAGAACCTTGCGGATTGCCGGGCGGGATAGACGCTTAGCATATCCTAGAGGGCCTACTCGAAACCACATCGCCTCGCCGGTTACAGTAGATCTCTGTCTCAGAGGACCGCTCGGGCGCCGAGCATGAGGGGCGCCTCGCAAGAGGCACCTCCTTTATTGGGCGAAGAGCCACGGTTCGCGTAGCGAGTCGTAGCCGTCAGGATAACGCACTCCCGCGAGATAGAGACCGTGGGGCGGAGCGTTGACGCCGGCAGCGGCGCGGTCGCGGGCGGCGAGGATGGCCGGAACTGACTCAGGATCACGTCTGCCCCCTGCGCACTCGACGAGCGTTCCAACGATCGCCCTTACCATATGATGCAGGAAGCCGCCGGCGCCGATCTCAAGGCGAAGTATCTCGCCGTGGCGGTCGATCTTCAGCCCCAGCACCGTGCGGTTCGTTCCTCCGCTCTCAGGCAACGCGCAAAACGACCGGAAATCGTGCTCGCCGATCAGATGCGCCGCGGCGGCGCGCATCGCCTCGACGTCGAGCGGTTTGTAGACGTGCCACGCATACCTCCCGAGCAATGCCGACGGGTCGCGACGGTTGAGGATCGCGTAGACATACGTTCGGGAAACCGCCGAGAACCGTGCGGAGAAATCGCCGGGCATCTCCGCGGTGTCGCGCACCGACACGTCGCGCGGCAAGATGCGGTTGAGTGCGAGCGCCAAACGATCGAGCGGAAAGGCGTGCGACGGCAAGAATGAAATGACCTGACCGGTCGCGTGGACGCCGGCGTCGGTGCGACCCGCGGCGGTTATCGCGATACGCTCTCCGAAGATTTCGTGTAGCGCCGCTTCGAGAACACCCGCCACCGTACGCACCGACGGTTGGCGTTGAAAGCCATGGAACTGCGTCCCGTCGTACTCGACGGTGATGCGGATTCGCCTGTCGCTTAGAGCGTCAATCGTCCAAGTCCACGAAGACTTCGTCGATGTCGAATGCGAGCCGCGGAAAGTCGCCGCTTGCGAAACGCTCCCCGCTTCGTAGCGTTGCCGAGCCCGTCGCGTCATGCGCGTGGATCTCGCGCTTCACCGGATCGACGTCGAGGACGAGTCTCGCACCTGTCGCTCAGTACCTGACGATCTTGGCGTCCCGCAGCCAGACGCGCTCGCCGGGTGAGCGCACCTCTACGGCGATGTCGGGAGCAAACAGAGATTCTTCTCGTTGGTTTTCAGGAAGCGCTCGGATGCGATCCTTGGCGATATACGCGACATCCGGAAGAAACGCCGAGTCGCTGCCGTCCGCCCTGCCGATCCGGAACTTCCATTCGGGACCGATGTAGCCGGCACCAGCCGGAGCCAGCTTGTGTAGCAGGCGGTCAAATGCGCTCTGAACCATCGAATGTTTGCGCTTCGGGCTCACCTTCGGATACTCCACACGTCGAGGCGCTCGAAGTACTCCGGGTCGGAGTAATAGGTAACAGCCATGCTTCCTTCATGGCTACTATATCACGCCGCCGGCGCGCTATAGCAAGCGATCAGCGCGTCATGCGCGCCCAGGAAATTGCGTCCTCCATCGCTTCTTCTCCCCAGAAGAGCTCGCCGCCGACCACGCAGTTTGGCGCACCGAAGATGCCGAGTCGAATCGCCTCTTCGGTATTCTTGCGAAGAGCCGGCGAATGTTGCGGATCCGTCGCCACGGCGAGGACCTCATCGGCGTTCTTCCCAACTTGGGCGATCAGATCGCGCACTACCCGTTCCTCGCCAATCTCTCGATCCTGTCCAAAGTTGGCGACGAAGACGGCGCGGATGAAATCGGCCAACCACGGTGCATCCGCGTGCGCCGCAGCGACGCGGCCCGCCAGGACGGAGTTGCGCGGAAAGATCGAGGGCTTGCGCCACGGGATTGCGAGCTTGGCGGTGAGCCGCGCGAGATCACGCCACATGTACGCGCCGCGCAACGGATTCACGTTGAACGGCGATGTCTCCCAACCTTGCAGTTTGAAGATGGGACCGAGAACGAATGCCCTCCATCGCAGCGGAACTCCGGCCTCCGCACAGAGAGACTCGATCTGCATCGCGCCGACGTACGAGTACGTGCTTGCGAAGTCGAACCAGAAGTCGAGACGGCGTGCGCTCACGCCTGTGAACTGCCCGATTGCAACGCCCGGCGCACGTCTCCCGCAAGCAATCGCAGCTCTTCCAAGATGGAGCGCTGGAGATCGTGATCCGCGCTCCCGAGGGCATCGATCGCAGCGCCGGCGCCGTTCGCGAGCGTCGCGAGCGCGCCGCGCTCGTCGGGTGCGTAGGTCTCTCCGCCACGTTTGGTCCCGCAGACGAGGATACCGCGCACGTCGCCGCGCGCCAACATCGGGAATGCAATCTCGCCGTCGATCGCGGTCGCGTAGCGATGCAGATCCACCGGCTCGTGCCACGTACGCAGCGCAAGGACGGCGGGATCGTTTGCGTCGATGCTCGTCGACGGAGTCCGCAGGGATCGATACGCACCGCCTTCGTGCAGCAGGATGTCGGCGTTCGCAGCATCGGTTCGCGCTTGGATCTCCGCAATCGTGCGGTCTACCAGCGTGTCGAAATCGGTGATGAACGCCGCCTCGCGTGCGAATCGGCGCAGGGCCTCCTCGTTCTCGTGGCGCCTGCGAAAGAAGACGCGATCGACGAAGAGATCGACGCGGTTGTGAATGAAACGCAGCGAGAAGCCGAGGACGAGAACGAGGCCGAGGTTCGCGGCGACGCCGGGCAAGCGGTTCGCGCCGGCGAGCCATCGGCTCAGACCCCACTCGAGCAGAACGAACGCACCGACGACGACGATCGAGACGCCGGCGAATACCGCCGTTCGGTTCAAGATGAACCCGACGTCGAGCAACCGTTTGTTCAAGACCGCGTAGGTCAACCCAATCGGTGTCAGCACCACGATAGCATTTGAGAGGACCTCGACGGCATGGAGCGCCGCAATATTGCCGTATGTCAGCACCTGCACGAGCGCGCTCACGAGTTCCATGCCGAGGAACGCGCAAAGCGTTCCCAGGAACCAGGCGGCACGCTGACGCTCGGCGCCGCGTGCCGCAGCGATGGCAAAAGCGCCGCAGAGGATCGTGACGAACTCCGCGAGCGGCGCGCCGACGTTCCATATGAGGCGGACTGCCAAGAAAAGTGAAACCGTCGTGATCGCAGGTGTGAACCACACGAGCAGCCCGTCCGAAACGTTGTGCACCACGATCGCCGCAGTCAGAACGTACAGGACAACGGGGAGCCATCGGCGCAGCATCCCGATTGGACGCCCGAAGGTGCTTGCGAACAAGACGAACAGCACGTTGACGATCAAGATGAGAGAAGCGCCCACCGTCGTTAAGACAGCGGTCAGTCCCATCCATGGGCTCTCGATGTTTGTGAGCTGCGAACCCAGGACCATCGCTGAAAGAATCGCGGAGACCCAGCGCGCATCCGGCATCTCAGGCTTGCGCCACGCAATGAACGCAGCAAAGATGAGTATCCAGAGCAGCGCGACCAATGCCACCCATTGGTCCCACGTCCATCGGTTCAGCGTCGGCCGAACGAGAATCGAGCGTTCGCGCCCGTTCCGCGTCACGCGCAGCAGCACCGCATGTCCGGCGAGCGGCGCAACTATCAGATCCCATCGATCCGGCGGAGTGTAGTCGCGCAGATCGAAGCTATCTCCCACGCGTACTCCGGAGCGAAATGCTCCTGCGCCACGATCCTCGCCGACGACTCGTATGATGTAGGCTCCGTTCCCGCGACCGGTCGAGGCGAGTTGCCAACCGAACGTACCGGCCAAAGGGGCGAACGACGTCTGCGTTACGACCGCGCCGATCGAGGCAAGAGCCGCAAGCCCGCACAGCCCAAGCAGTAACAGCCGCCAACGCGACGGATTCATTGAAAAAACTCTTCTGCCGAGGTTGCGCGGTCCCTTGCTTCTCAACGCGTCAACGCGAGTACGGTTGCGAAGAATGCGAGATCGCCGACGTTATGCGCAAGCATCGTGCCCCAAAGGTTTCGCGCTTCCTCCGATATCCGGTTTCGAACCCGTGGCTAACCACTCAGACTTACCGTCAGATACTCGATCTGCAGCGCACCGCGCGCGTTGCGCACGAGCACGCCCGTCCAGTACCCGTGGGCCACGAACGCGCGTCCGCGCGGCCCATGCCCGCGTATCGTGATCGGCAGAACGACATACACGGTATGCTCCGGCGTCACGGCGAAATCGGTGGGTGCCGATGGGATGATGCTGACGTCGCGCACGCCCGGACGGTTCGCGTCGAACCATCTGCCGGCGCCTTCGCGACCGGTCCACACGAACGGCGGTGTGTCGTCGAGAATCGTCGCATTCGGGGAAAATGCCGCAACGAAGGCAGCGCGGTTGCCTGCGGAAAATGCGGCCATCTCGGCCTTCGCCGCATTCGTCGCTTGATCTCGTGGTGACTCCTGAGCACTGTCTGCGCTGGTTCCACGTGCGAGCAGTAACAGCACGAACAGCGCGGCGAAGGCTCGCGATGACGTCATCGCATCTCTCCTCTCACAGATGCTCGAAGGCGGCAAACGAGGGTCGCTCGTTGCCATTGTAATCGACCAAACCGAACCCGGCATTGGCAAAGCACGGATCGCCCGGCGCCGGTACCGGGCCGACCTGCTGATTGTCCTGCAAGTTGAAGTAGGTGAATGCTTCGACGCTCGGGACCGTCAGTTGCGCCATCCTGTTGTAGTCTTCCGCTAAGAAGTATGCCTGCGTCTGCGGATCGACGCCGTCGGCACAGTAGGGGCTCACCTGGAATCCTCCCTCGGTAACCCAGAATGGTTTCGAGAGTCCCTGCGACTGCGCGTAGTTTCCGTCGTCGATCAGCACCTGGAACGACTCCCACGATCGTGTCGGGATCGCGTTGGCGTTGGGATCTGCGAACGCGTAGATGTGCACCGCATAGTTATCCAAGAACGGCGAAGCGGGGTTCGCGGCGAGCGCGTTCACGATCTTGTCGAAATAGGTTTCATCGTTCGAATCGGTGGCGATCCCGGCGTTGAGGAATGGAAGGTTCGGGTAGCCGTCGGCTCGCGCGGTCGGTTTCGCCAGCGCGTACGTGTCCTCGAGATACGGCAGATACGGAGTCGGATCGCCGCTATTCGTAAACGGATGCGGGCAGCCGGCAGCGGCATCCCAGAAGTTCTGCGTGTCGGGCTCGTTCCCGATCTCGAATGCCGCCGGTGCAGGGTAGGTACCCGCCGCCGCATTCTTGAGCACATGGTCGACGACTGCATTGACGAAGTTCGCGTAGTCGGTAGCGTGGCAGAAAATGTATCCCGATCCAGCCGGGCTCGGGTTATGCGTTCCAGTCGCCCAACCCGGTGCATTGTATTGGACGAGAAGCACGATCGCGGGACGTCCCGCTCCGGCCAACTTGGCATCGAGGTTCGTGTACGAGAAGACGCCGGGTGAAGGTTCGACGTCGGTTGCGTCGACGCCGATGCGCACGACTTGCGGGTGCAATGCCGATACCCAGGCCTCTTCCTGCGCGGTGCTCGTACCACTCGCTACCTGTGGTACGAGACCGTAGAAGTCTGATGAGCCGCTCTGCGGCGGAATGGGAGCGGGAAGCGGGGGCGTCGTCGGGAGCGTCGCTACGAACGACGCCGCCCCCGAGTACGAGACGCCGCTTGCCGATGTCGCGGATGAGGCGATCGCGATGCGGTACTGCGCGCCCGCAACCGCATAAAACTTGACGCCGATAACGTCTGGTCCGAGTTGGGGATTGGTGGGAGCGTAGATGAATCGGACCGCGGGCTGCGCCGGCGCACCGCCCGTCAACCCCGTAACGGAGATCGCCGAAATCGTCGTGCCTTGCGGATTCCCGTTCGGATCGAACGTCACATCCGGCTGTTCGCTGAAGTGCAAAAAGATCGGATCCGAGATGTACGCCGGCTCCCCGTTACCGGGCTGCACCTGCGTCAGATAATAGGCGGTAGAGCCGGTAGGAAGCGGGATTGGCGTGAGCGTCGATTGCGGCGTCGGCGGCGGACCGGGCGGTATCGGGCTGCCTCCGCCACCTCCGCCACCGCACGCTACCAGGGCGGCAACGACAGCCAGGAGCGACCATTCGTAGCGCATCTTGCGCATCGCTAAAGAAAACGGCATCTGTACGTGAACCTCGTCGTCATTCTATCAAGCAAGGCGCGCAAGTAACAATCTCTGCGCCGTCAATCCAATGGAACTATAATCCTATAACGGAACTCTAACGCAAATCAGACGTAATCTTTCAATGTCAGCGTGATGTCGTGCTCGACGCCGCCGCTGCGAACGCGCATCGTCACGCGCGTGCCGGATGGACCGGAGAGGAGTGCACGAAGCTGCGCCAGCGTGAAAGACGTTGCGGGCTTTGCGTCGACGCTGAGGATGACGTCGCCCTTACGCAAACCCGCTGCCGCCGCCGGAGTGCCCGGACGCGCATCGAGCACGACGACGCTGCCGTGCGCCTCGATCAGGAACAATCCCGAGCGATCGTAGGAGAATGCTCTACCGTACGTCGCGTTCGGCTCGAGGTAGATGCGCTGCTGCGGATAGTCGAGCGTCAGCACGAAGCGTTTCCAGATACCGCCGCCGATATTCGCAGAGGTGAACGGGTCTGCGAGGATGCCGCTTCGCTGCGTGCTGAATCCGGTAACGACGTGGTGGAGGACGAAGGGACCGATCTGCAACGTGGCGATGCGGCCGAGCCGCCCGAGTGCCGGGCCCCCGACGCCGAAACCGTCGACGCCGATTGCGCTCGTCGCCTGCGCCGCGATCGTGGGGTGCGCGGCGACGAAAGGCGTAAAAAGGATGAAGGCGGAGTGGTTCCCGGTATCGAGCTGGGCATTTGCCGCGACTCCGTCGATCGAGACGTGCAGCTTCGGAATCATCCCGTCGAAGAAGAATGGTATGGCTGTTCCGGCTGGCGGCGTGGTGCCGGGCATCGCGAGCGAGAGCCTGCGAGTCGCATAGTTCACTGTCGTTATGAAGCGGGCGGCGACGCCGTAGCCGATCATGCCGTCGATTTTCACCCCCTCGACGATGCCGATATCCCGGTCGATCGGTAGCACGAAGAAGTTCTGATTGCGGATCGTCGCCTTGCCGATCCGGATGCGTGCGATCTTCGTAAACTGCACCGACGCTGTCTTCGAACCCGCTCCCATGACACGCGCGCCACCGGCGGTGCCGGTGCGAAGCGCGGCGGCGATCTCCGGCGTCACGATATACGTGCCTCCGGTATCGAAGATGAACGTGTACGGACCCTTTCCATCGAGAAAGACGTGCAGGAAGACGTGATTGTTGACGATCTCGATGGGAATGCTCGTCGAGGTCCCGCCCGATATCGAGAAATCGTGGACGTTCGACCGTGGCATCCGCATGCGCGCGGACGCGCCGGGCTCATTAATGCTCGCGGTATCTACGAACGATGTCGAATTGTTGCCCGTCGAACTTTGCGTCGTGCTCTGGAATGGGATGACCACTCCGTCGATCGTGCGGTAATCGGCATACGTCGTCGTCGTTGTAAAAAGCCCGATGCGACTGGTGATTCTATCGATGAGATTCGTGTGCTCGTCGATCCAAAGGTCGAGCGCGCTGCCACCCGGCGGCGTCACCTGCACTACGTCGTAGGCCGTCCCGTCTGCGCGGTGCGTGCCGGCGAAGCGCATCGCCGCACCGCCGGCGTGCGGCCGAAGATAGGCGTACGCAGCGATATACCCTTGGTCGATCGCACCAAGCCGCCCGACCTCGCCGCCGTCTACATGCACCATTCCCGAGGCGCCCTGCGTCCACGCATGCCTGCCGTCCCAACCGTTTGCGCCGTCGAGCGGCCCGGCGCCGCTCTGCCGCTGCACGAAACGCTCCTGCCGAACGTCGTCCCACTCCTCGAACCTCCCTCGGAACCCAGCCGCCTCGAACGTTCCGGTAGAGTAGATCGAGCGAATCGACGATAAGGGGCGCGAGAGCGTCGCGGCGCGCACGCGTGCCAGCACGGCGGCGGCGCTTGGGCGAGCTGGCGGCACGGCGGAGAGTGAACGATGTGGCCGCGCGGCGAGGAGAGCGATGATTGACAACAGGGCTACTGAACGGATGCTCATGTAGATGATACTCCCAGTGAGGTGCGCGGTTTCAAGAGCAGGGCGCCGGGGTCAGAACGGAGGACGGAAACATTTCAAAGTGGCGAACGTTGGGTTCGAACTCGAGGAGATATCGCTCGTCTTCGGGATAGTAGCGTGCCGTCTCCGGTTCGTCGCCGGCGAAGCGCCGCACCGCGTCCATCGATTCCCAAAAACTCAAGGTGACGATCTCCGCAATCTCTCCGTCGACGCGCGTCAGCACGACCGCACCGAGATTGCCGGGGCAGCGCCGATAGTCGGCAAGTCCGGTCTGCTCGACGTACCGGCGATACGCGTCGATATCTCGAGCTCGGGTTCGGCCGTGCCACATGCGCACGATGCCGCCGTTCTGCGTCTCCGCTGGATCGTTCGCACCAGTCATTCTCTGTCTCCTCATCTGCGCCTCGACAAGCCTGGCATGAGACATGCAATCGCTTCAACGCGGGCAGAGGCGTGCGACCCTCATAATCGCCTCCGCGGTAGCACTCTCGGAAACGCGCGTCTCAGCGATGTTTCGATTCGCGATAACTCCAAGGCTCGCGAACATGTTGTCGAACGACCCGCGCGGTGCGCGGCGCATCATCGCTTTGACTTGCTCCTGGATGTTCTCAGGATAGTACGTGAGATACTCGGGAAACGGGGCGTATGCAATGTCAAAGATGAGTTCCATAACCTGAAACTGCTCCCCCGCGATTCGCTGCAGAGACGCTTTGACCGAGGCGAGCTGTGCGCTCGCCGGATCGCCGAAGCGGGGATCGCGCAGCAGTCGATCGATCTGGGCAAGGTTCGCCTCGATTGCGTCTCCCATTCGAATGAGTTGCAGTTCCGCGCGCGCGATGCCGGGATTCGGTGGATCGTGCGGCCAGAGTCCCCCGCCCCAACCCCACTCGTTGATGGCCCGCGCCATCTCGTCGACGGCGCCGCCGGCCTGCGTAATCGTCGCATCGTCGCGGAGAACGTCGCCCACGCTCTGCGCGACGTTCTCGTGCAGGAGCGTGCACATCGCCGACGTGCGTTCGTGGCCGATGACCGGCAAGGGCGTGGAGGCGAACGCGCTCTGCGTCGAAAGGAGCGCGAAGAGCATCGTCAACGCGCTTGAGCGTTTCACGGTTCGAGGAGTTTCTCCACCCCCGTCCGGGTTCCGGCTCACGGGCCACGCGTCGCCGTTCCTTTTGAGATCGCACGCCACGCGTGGCTGAGATCGTCGCTGTAGTACGATTCGAAAGTCTCCGTATTTCCTTCGAAATGGTTGACGGTGCGAAACTCGATGGTCTTTCCGCCGCTCGTGTAGGAACCGCTGTAGGTCCAGTCGTTGCCTTTGATCGTCAGAGAGTTACGGTAGGGGTCGCGACTGGGCGAGAACTCGCCGTACCAGTACTTTCCGGTCGCCGGATCGCGTGTGTAGACTGCCAGCGTCTGCTGTCCGTTCTCACCTCGTATGTCGCATACGACGAACGCACCGCCGTTGGGTGAAGCGTTGCAGACGATCGTCGCGTGAGAGATACTCGGCTTCGCCCTCGACAGCTGCTGCGAAGTAACGTGCCACGTTCCGATGAGGCGCGTGAGTTGCGGATCGGGTCTGGTCAGCGTGGCAGCGGCAAGAACCAGTGGAAGCATCGGTGCAGTCTACCTCCTGTTGTTTCAGCGGTGGAGCATGAGAATCGGAACGATGATGAAGGCGAACGCGTCGTTGAGCATGTGCATGATGATACACGGCAGAAGCCGGCGTGTGTACGCGTAGAGTGCGGTGATGACGATCGTCCAAAGCGTGATTTGAATCGCACCGCCGAGACCCCAGCCGCTGACGTGTCCCAAGCCGAAGATGACGAGAGAGGCGATCGCACCGGCGGCGACGCTGCGCGTCAAAGCCGCAACGCGTTCGAAAAGGTAACCGCGAAAGATGATCTCCTCGGTGATCCCGGTGGTGAGCACGATCGCACCGCGTAACCCGAGCGGCATCCGCGCCAGTTCGGCGATTCCCACGCCGGTGTTGTTGAGCCGAAGTGC
>JAKAPO010000319.1 GCA_021807065.1 bacterium | reverse complement strand
CGAAGCGCTCTGAATCGAACGCAAACACGTCCCCCACCGCCATCCCTATACGCCCCACCCCGACACCGCCGAGCGCGGCCATCTTCGCATACGACGGAAAGGCCGGCTCGACGACCAAAAGCTCATCGTTCGCCGGATCGAGCAGGGTGACGAGCGCCGCAAACATGGCTTCTTGCGAGCCGACCGTAACGATCGCGTTTTCAGGCCGATCGAGCCCCGGATATCCGTAGTGCGCAGCGATCGCTTCGCGCAGACTTTCGTCGCCGGCGTTGGGCGTATACCGCAAGCCCTTTTCACGGGCGGAGCGTATCGCGGCGTCCAAATGCGAGCGCTCCGGCAGCAGCGACGGTTCGCCAAGTCCGAGATCGATCGAGCTCGGACGCTTCAGGGCGGCAGTCTGGCGAATCAACGACCCGGAGATTTGTCGAACGCTGGGATTCATCGTGCGCCTGCTACGCTCCCCGACGGGAAGGCCCTGTGGCGGCATCGTAGTTGCGTGGGGAACCCCCACCTGTAAGCGGGTATATACCGCGTAGAACCCACATCTGATTCGGAGGAGATCCACCGTGCCGAACTCGCCGGCTGACGAGCTACGCATCAACACGATTCGCTTTCTCGCAGTCGATGCCGTACAGAAGGCAAACTCGGGCCATCCGGGGCTTCCCCTCGGCGCAGCGGCCCTCACCTACGCGCTCTGGACGCGCAAGCTTCGGTTCGACCCAGCCGATCCGCACTGGCCGAATCGCGATCGCTTCATTCTCTCGGCCGGCCATGGCTCGATGCTGCTGTACGCGCTCCTCTATCTGACGGGCTATCCGATAACGCTCGAAGACTTGCACGCCTTCCGGCAATTCGGCAGCAAGACGCCCGGCCATCCGGAAGCCACACACGCGCCCGGTGTCGAGGCAACGACCGGACCGCTCGGTCAAGGCGTCGGCAATGCGGTGGGGTTTGCGATCGCCGAGGCGCATCTCGCCGCCGTCTACAACAAACCGGAACACACGATCGTAGATCACCGCACCTACTGTTTGGCGAGTGACGGCGATCTCATGGAAGGCATCAGTCAAGAGGCAATCTCGCTTGCCGGTCACTTGAGACTCGGCAAACTGACCGTGCTCTACGATGCAAACCAAACGTCGCTCGCCGGCCCAACCGACGTCACCTTCACCGACGACCAAATCGCAAGATTCGACGCCTGCGGTTGGCACACGCAGTTCGTCGATGTCGCCCACGGCAACGACGTCGACGCCATCGAGCGAGCGCTCTCGGTCGCCGAGAATACGCCTGACCGCCCATCCTTCATCTTGATACGGACGCACATCGGGTACGGATCGCCGCGGCAAGACTCGTTCAAGGCACACGGCGAACCACTCGGCGCCGATAACGTCAAGAAGACGAAGGAATACCTTAGCTGGCCGCTAGAGCCGGATTTCTTCGTGCCGAAAGAGGTTCTCGAATACTTCCGCGACGTCGGGCGCAAGGGAGGCGAGCTTCGCGCACGGTGGCAGAGAGAATACGCCGCATGGAAAAGCGCCTTCCCGGAACCGGCGGCGCAGTTCGAGCGAATCGCGCGTAAGGAAATCCCGGCCAACCTGACGTGGCCGTCGTTTACCGCCGAAAACGGAGCCGTCGCAACTCGCGATGCGGGCGGCACGGTGATGAACGCGATAGCACGAAACCTGCCGGAATTGTTCGGCGGCTCGGCCGATCTGGACCCGTCGACCAAGACATACTTAAAAGGCTTTGGTGACTTCGAACCCGGTGAGTACGCGGGACGCAACGTGCACTACGGGGTTCGCGAACACGCGATGGCGGCGATCTCCAACGGCCTGGCGCTACACGGTGGTCTCATGCCGTTCTGTTCGACCTTCTTCAACTTCCTCGATTACCTGAAACCATCGCTCCGTCTGTCCGCATTGACGAATCTACACGTCGTCTACGTCTTCACGCACGACTCTATCTTTCTTGGTGAAGACGGCCCGACGCATCAGCCTATCGAGCATCTTGCGCACCTTCGCGCCATGCCGAACGTGACCGTCGTGCGGCCCGCAGATTCGATCGAGGTGCGGGAAACGTGGAAGCTCTGTATCGAGCCGACGAGCGGCCCGTGGGCACTCGTTCTCTCTCGCCAGAAGCTCCCGTTTCTCGGGGAGCGTGAAGCGCCTGTGATCCGCGGGGCTTACGTCATCTCAGACTGCAACGGCACGCCTGACCTCATACTCATTGCTACGGGCTCCGAAGTCTCCCTCGCGTTGGACGCGAAGAACCAAATCGAGAGCCTCGGGCTCGCGACTCGCGTCGTCTCGATGCCATCGTGGGAATTGTTCGAGCGGCAATCCGAAACGTACAAAGAGAGCGTCCTGCCCGGCAACGTGCGTGCCCGCATCTCGATCGAGGCTGCCGCCACCCTTGGCTGGGAGCGCTACGTCGGCCAGAACGGCGTCGCGATCGGAGTCGATCGCTTCGGCACTTCTGCACCGAGCGCAGCGATAGCACAAGCCTACGGTTTCACTGCCGAAAATGTCGCCCGCATTGCGCTCGAGCGCTTCGCGCCGGCGCGGC
>JAKAPO010000318.1 GCA_021807065.1 bacterium | reverse complement strand
TGTGCGGGCGGCGTGCTCGACGGAAGCGGCGAAGGACCGCCGCCACCGGAGCATCCGCCGAGCACAACTACGATCAGTATGGACAATGCCCATGCGAGAGGTCGAGCCGCCTGCGCTAATGTCATCCCGATTCAAGATATAGCGCGGGCGCGGGCATTCGTCCATTAGCCGGTTGTTAAACCTGCATTCTCGGGACGAACGCGCACACATTGCCGCGCCCACGGAAACTTCCGGCGAAACCCAGCCCGTCTCCCGAGCGTACCAGTGGCATGGCAAAACGTTTGCCTTCAGCCGTCGATGCGGTCGCTGCGCTCGCATTAGGGATCATCGCGACACTCCTCGTCTGGAGTTTGCATCCTTCCTGGCTTCCGGCGGCGTACCGAGGGATCGGTCTAACGTATCTGAGTCACGCCGCGCTGCTGGCGGTAGCCATTCTCTGGTATCCCCTCATCGGGCGCTTTCCGGTCGGCAGAGTGCGGCGTATCTTCTCCAACGGATGGCTCTGGCCGCTCGTCACCATCACGCTCGTGGTCGTCGTAGGGACGCTGCTCATGTTCGGAATGTCCGGTGGGCGCGCTCACGTCGGCGGAATGTCGGACCCACTCACGATGGCCGCGATCTTGCTCTTCCAAGGTCTCTTCGTCGGCATCTCGGAGGAGGCGCTCTTCCGCGGCGTCGTTCAGACGGGACTGAGCGCAACGTTTCCTCGCACGCTCGCGCTCGGCTCGCTGCGCATCGGCACCGGTACCATCCTCGCGGCCGCGTTGTTCGGTGCGGTGCATCTGTTGAATCCGCAGCCCATTGCGATGAGCGCGGCTCAGGCGCTCTGGGCAATGCTGCTCGGACTCATCATCGGGTACGGTTACGAACGTACGCACAATCTCTGGGGAGCGATGCTCGCACATAACGTCAGCGATCTCGCATTCTTCGCAATCGTGCTCGCGTTGGCGCGTTGAGAAGCAAGGGGCGTGAAACTCGTCTCGCGTGTGTCACGCCGAGGCTTGTCGAGACGCATCATTCGACAGGCTCAGGGTGACAGGGGCGCGTCGCGACTATTTTCACTTGAGCCGTGCTGACGCTGCATTGGGAAAAGAATGACGTCCCGGATCGAGGCGCTGTTCGTCAACAGCATCACCAAACGGTCGACGCCGATGCCGATGCCGGCGGTCGGCGGCATCCCGTACTCAAGCGCGCGCACGAAATCCCAGTCCGGCTCGGGAATCTCCTCGTCGCCTGCGGCGCGCTGCGCGGCCTGCGCCTCGAAGCGCGCGCGCTGATCGTCGGGATCGTTCAGCTCGGTGAACGCATTGCTGATCTCGATCGTATCGCAGAAGAGTTCGTAACGGTCCACCAGCGCTCGGTCGTCGCGCTTGCGCTTGGCAAGCGGCGAGATGATCGCCGGATAGTCGGTGACGAACGTCGGCTGAACGAGGTTTGGCTGCACGATGCGTTCGAAGATCTTGTCGAGTGCGTGGCCGTGGCTCGGTGACGGCGGAAGGCCCAGTTCCGCGAGCACGGCGGCTGCTCCGCCGGCATCGAGCAACCGCTCTCGCGAGTATGCGTCGCCGCCGTACTGCTGCAGCGCATCGAAATAGGCGATGCGCGCGAATGGCGGCGCGAACGAGATCGTGCGCTCGCCGATCCGAACTTCACGAGCGCCGCCGGTGACGACGTCGACGAGCCTTGCCAGAAGGCGTTCGTTGAAATCCATCATGTCGCGCAGATCCCAATACGCCGCGTACAATTCGAGCATCGTGAACTCGGGATTGTGGGTCGTGTCGATGCCCTCGTTGCGAAAGATACGGCCGATCTCGTAGACGCGCTCGATCCCACCCACGATGAGACGCTTGAGATTCAGCTCCGTGGCGATGCGCAGTTGCATCTCGTGGTCGAGCGCGTTGACGTGGGTCAGGAAGGGCCGAGCGGCCGCGCCGCCAGCGACGTGCAGCAGCGTCGGGGTTTCGACTTCGAAGAATCCTTGCGCATCGATGAAACGGCGCATCTCGGCGACGATGCGGCTGCGTTGCAGAAACGTTTCGCGAACGCCGGGATTGACGATGAGGTCGACGTACCGCTGGCGATAGCGTTTCTCGACATCCTGCAATCCGTGCCACTTGTCCGGAAGCGGCATCAGCGATTTTGCCAAGACGGTCATCTCCTTGACGTGCAGCGTCAGCTCGCCCATCTTCGAGCGGAACATGTAGCCGCGCGCGCCGATCAGATCGCCGCGATCGAGGTCCTGCCAGTCTGCAAATGCGTGCTCGCCGACCTCGTCCTTACGCACGTAGAGTTGCAGGCGTCCGGTGCCGTCTTGCAGATCGGCGAAGATGCTCTTACCCATCACGCGCTTGCCGAGCAAGCGTCCGGCGACGTTCCAACCCTCCGCCGCGGCATCTTGGCCGCTCTCGAGGAAGCCGTACCGCGCGAGCAGTTCCGCCGCCGTCGCGTCGACGGCATAGCGCGTTTGAGCGAACGGATCGCCGCTGCGCTCGCGCAGTCGCCGGAGATTTTCGCGTCGCGCCGCTGCCAGCGCCGCCTCGGTCTTGCCTAGGTCATCGAGCGATGACAATAGAT
>JAKAPO010000038.1:2718-12347 GCA_021807065.1 bacterium | reverse complement strand
GCACAGCGAACCGAAGCACGAGCCCATGCCCGAAGTCTTGAAGTCGGCAATCCGGATGGGCGTCGCCCGTGTCACCTTGACTCGTCCCGAGGTGCGCAACGCCTTCAATGCCGAGTTGATCTGGGCGCTGCGCGACGAGTTCGTTCGCCTCGGCGAAGAGCCGGCCGTGCGTGCGATCGTCCTTTCCGGGGAAGGCGCCGCTTTCTGCGGCGGTGCCGACGTCAACTGGATGCGTGCCGCGCTCGGCCTCTCCTACGATAAGAATCTCGCCGACGCCGAGGCTATGAGCGACATGTTTCGCGCGATCGATCGCTGCCCGAAACCTGTCGTCGCGCGAGTTCACGGCGCAGCGCTGGGTGGCGGCGCTGGTCTCGTCGCGGTCTGTGACGTCGCCGTGGCAAGCAACGATTCGGTGTTCGGATTCACCGAGGTGAAACTCGGCATTCTTCCGGCGGTTATCTCACCGTTCGTTATCGCGAAGATCGGCGCATCGCAGGCGCGGGCCCTCTTTCTCACCGGACGTCGCTTCGATGCAACGCATGCCGAAAGGATCGGCCTCGTGCACGCCGTCGTCGCCGGTGACGAACTGGACGGTGCAATCGAAAGCGTGCTGGCAGAGTTGCTCACCGCCGGGCCGAAGGCAATTGCCGCTGCGAAGAGCCTGATCGTCTCCGTTCGCGATGCAGCCTACGACGAATCGCGAGACCTCACGACCGTCGCAATCGCGAAACAACGCGTGAGCGAGGAGGGCCAGGAGGGGTTGCGCGCGTTCCTCGAGCGCCGCCCCGCGCGTTTCGCCCGATGATCGAGAGCCGCTCGTGATAACCCGCACGATGCTGATGGTGCCCGGATACAACGAGCCCGCAGAACACCTCGATGCTTTGGAGAACGGCCGCAACGGGCTCCCCGGCTTGCGCGCTCACGGGTTCGAGTGCGTAAGATTTCCATCGTGTTACGAGCAACTGCGCGGCCGCATCGAGCGCATCGCAGAATCTATCGAGGAACTGCGCAAGGGGGGCTATCCGTTCCCAATCACGATCCTCGGCTATTCGCTCGGCGGACTCGTTGCGCGCGGTTATCTGCGCGCACACCCGCAGCGTGCCCGCGATATCGAGGCAATCGTCACGGTCGGCACGCCGCATTTCGGCGTGACGACGTATATCTTACCGCACGTCGTGCGACTGCTGCGCGTTCCGGATCAAGCAATCGACGATCTCTCGCACGAATCCGATTTTCTCGAGTGGCTCAACGGTACCGGGGGACGCTGGGAGACCGAGGCGCGCACCGGCGTGCGGTATTGGGAGCATGATCGCGAACCTTCTCTTGGTTCTGACGGGGCGCGCATCTACGCAATCGCAGGGTTGCTCACCAAGCGCCGGCGCGGCGACGACGGTGACGGCATCGTCACCGGCAGGTCGGCTTCCATGGGAAGCCGCTTACCGACGCACTACGTTATCGGGCCGCACTGCAACCACCTGAACATCATCGGCCACTTCGATCCGCTGGTCTGCCTATCGATGCGTTTCACGGTCAACGATTTGGTCTGGCCGCATACGCTGCGTGCGATCTTGCGCTTTTGCGGGGTGCGATCGCCGGTGGCGTCGAACGTTTAGGGAACGTGCCGTTACCGAAAAGCGTAACCGTCGTCGAAGTCGGCGCCCGCGACGGGTTGCAAAACGAGAAGACCGTCGTCGACGCTGCGGACAAGATTGCCTACGTCGATCTCCTCTCACGCACGGGTCTGCGATGGATTGAAGCGACGTCGTTTGTCAGCCCCAAGGCGATCCCGCAGCTCGCCGATGCCGAAGAGGTCTTTGCAGGCATTCGAAAAGCTCCCGGCGTTCGGTACCCGGTGCTGGTTCCCAATCTCAAAGGGTACGAGCGCGCCAAAGCCTGCGGCGCCGACGCGATTGCGGTCTTCACGGCAGCCTCGCAAGCTTTTACGAAACGCAACATCAACATGAGCGTGGAGGAATCGATCGAAACGTTTGCCGAGGTCGTGCGCAGAGCAAAGAGCGACGGCATGTGGGTGCGTGGATACGTCTCGACGGCGTTCGGCTCGCCCTTCGGTGATGCCGTGACGCCTCAGATGGTACGCGACGTTTGCGTGCAACTCACGGAGCTCGGATGCGATCAACTTTCGGTCGGCGACACCATCGGTGTCGGCGTTCCAACGCAAGTCGACGAGATCGTGCCGCTGCTCGTGCGCGACATCCCGCTGGACCGTTTGGCCTTTCACTTTCACGACACACGTGGGACCGCGCTCGCAAACGTTTACGCGGCTTTGCAACACGGCGTGGCTGTCTTCGATGCATCGTCCGGCGGCCTAGGAGGCTGCCCCTACGCGCCGGGCGCAACCGGCAACGTCGGCACGGAGGACATCCTTTACATGCTGCAGGGGATGGGAATCGAGACCGGCGTCGATCTCGCCTTGGTCCGGGCTGCTTCGCGCTTCATTCGCGGCGTCATCGACCACGATCTGACGAGCAAAGCATTCCAGGCGCTGGAAGCCGCCGAAGCGCGGGTCGCAACCTCATGATCGTACGCGCGGGAATACTCTACGACGGCACGCTCGATCCGCCCAAGCGCGGCGTCGAGCTCGTTGTCGAGGGAGCGTTCGTCAAAGAGATTCGGGCGGCGCAAGAGGGTGCAGCCTACGATCGCGCCGCAGCCTGCGTGACGCCGGGACTCGTCAACGCGCACGCGCATCTGGAGGCGAGCGGCGAACCCGATATGATGCAGATGGTCGCGACGACGACGTGCAACCAGCGCATGCTGCGCGCAGTCGAGAACGCGCGAAAGTCGCTGGCAGCAGGCATAACGACGATCCGCGACATCGGCAGCTCGAACGCGATCGCGCCGGATCTTCGCGACGCAATCGCTGCGGGACGCATTTTGGGTCCGCGGATGCGCGCCGCCGGCGCGGTACTCTGCATGACGGGCGGACACGGATGGCCGATCGGGCGCGAGGTAGATTCTCCCGACGAGGCGCGCAAGGCGGTTCGCGAACAAATGAAGATCGGCGCCGATTGCATCAAGCTCATCGCGACCGGTGGCGTGATGACGAAGGGCGCCGTTCCGGGAAACGCGCAGCTGACGTACGATGAGTTGTACGCGGCGATCGACGAGGCGCATCGCCACGGCTTGCGCGTCGCTGCGCACGCGATCGGTACGCAAGGCATCAAGAACGCGCTACGCGCCGGCATCGACTCTATCGAGCACGGGCACATGCTCGACAACGAGGCGATCGAGCTTTTCAAGGAACGTGGCGCCCGACTCGTGCCGACGCTCGCCGCTCCGACGTGCATCCTCGAGCACCTCGAAGAAGGACGGCAACCGCAGTACGTCGTCGAAAAGGCGAAGTACGTCAACGAAGCGATGCTGCGCAACATCAAGCGCGCATACGAAGCCGGCGTTACGATCGCCGGCGGTTCGGATGCCGGCACGCCGTACAATTATCACGAGAACTACGCATACGAAGTGGAGCTCATGCACCGGCTGCTCGGCATGACGCCTCAGCAGGCTCTCCACGCGGCCACGCACGTTGCCGCGGCGCTGGTCGGCTTGCACAGAGGGGTGCTCGGACCGGGCGAACCCGCGGATCTCTTGCTGCTCGGAAAAGACATCCACGAAGATCTTCGCGTGCTCCGGCGGCCGGACGCGGTCATGAAAGACGGCGTTTGGATCTAAGCGGTCTGCGCCTCGCCGTATTGGCGCCGATCAGCTGGCCTGCACCGCCGCCGGGATACGGGCCGTGGGAGCAAATCGCATGGAGCGTCGCGGACGGAATGCGCCGCCGCGGAATCGACGTCACGCTGTTCGCCACCGCCAACTCGCGATTTGAAGGGAAACTCTCCGCCGTGACTCCGGTAGGCCTCAACGAAGATCCAGGACTGCCGGCCGACGTCTATACCGCACTGCACATCGGCGCACTCTTCAGGCGCGCCGACGATTTCGATTTGATTCACAATCACTTCGACTGGAAACCGATGACCTATGCGCTCGGCTCCGAGAGGCCGCCGCTGGTCACGACGATACACGGTTTTTCTTCACCGCTCATACTCGCCGCGTACTACGCGTGCGCGCAACGGAGTTTTTTCTGCTCGATCAGCAATGCCGACCGCGACCCGGGCCTCTCCTATCTCGCGACAGCGTATAACGGAGTCGACCCCGCGCAGTTCGCCTTTTGCGCCAAGCCCGGCGACTATCTCGCATTCCTTGGTCGATTTCACCCGGAAAAGGGCGTGCATCTCGCAATCGAGGTCGCAAAACGTTGCGGCGTACGCCTGAAGATCGCCGCCATCCGTCAAGACGAAGAGTACTTCGCAACGAAAGTGCTGCCGGAGATCGACGGCGATCGCATACAGTTCCTCGGAGCCGTCGAACGCGAAGAGCGTAACGAGCTCTTGAGCAACGCGCTCGGGCTCGTTGCCATGACGACGCGGCCCGAACGCTTCGGATTGACGCTCGTCGAAGCGATGGCATGCGGTACGCCGGTTCTCGGGGCGCGTATGGGCTCGATCCCCGAAATCGTTACCGACTGCGTCACCGGCTTTCTCTGCGAAACCGTCGACGAAGCGGTCGCGCGCGTGCCGCAACTTGCGTCGCTCGACCGCAACGCTTGCCGCGCGAGGGTCGAATCAGAGTTTACGACCGAAAGAATGGTCGATCGATACCTCGAGGTCTACCGGCAGGCGCTGGCGCTGCGAATCCCACCGCCGCCGACCGAAGAGCAACGGCGCTGGCGGCATCATGATTGGTGGGATCGCCCGATGGCCTACACCGACATCCCGCGCAAACCGAAATCGCTCGTTACGGAGTAACCCGGCATATGCCGCTCCACTCCGCAACGAATGCAACGTTCGTCTGATCGATGTAGACGGAGTGCCGTAGGTGCATCGTCGTACGCGACAGCACCCAGTTGTCGGCTGAGGTGCCCCACGTGTACTCGATAGCGGTTTCGCGGAGCCGATAGGCCGTCGGAAGGTAGACGAAACGATGGTCCGCGTCGAGCCGCAATCCGGCGAACGATACCCGGCTGAAATCAGCGCAAACGTTGGCTCGATAGTCGGTACAGTGCGTGAGCCGTAGCGGGCATCCAAGACGCACGACCGCGGCACGCGCGCTGCCGCACGCAACGGCAACGGCAAGACAAAACAACGTAAAGACGCGCATGGATAAGAGCCTCCCTGACATGCGATTGCGCTATCCTTCGTAGCGCGACGATGGGGCTCCTAGCCGGGCGTGCTCCGTGTCACGGCGTCGTGCATCTTCCGAACGTATTCCGCGAGACGCGCCGCGACGAGCCGATCGTGCAAGGCGATGATGCGGGCCGCCATGAGCGCCGCATTGACCGCTCCGCCGATCGCCATCGTCGCGACCGGAACGCCCGCGGGCATCTGCACCATAGACAGGAACGAGTCGACGCCTTGCAGCGCCTTGGTGTGCATGGGAACGCCGATGACCGGCAGCAGCGTCTTCGCCGCGACGACGCCGGGCAGATGGGCCGCACCGCCGGCAGCGGCGATGATGACGCGCAATCCTCGTTCTTGCGCGGTCGAGGCGTACTCGAACGTTTCGTCGGGCATCCGGTGCGCGGAGAGCACGCGCGCATCGTACGGTATGCCGAGTTCCGAGAGCGCGTCCCGCGCCGGCGCGAGCGCGTCCCATTCGGAACGGCTTCCCATGATAATGCCCACCACTGCGTCGCTTCGCCGCGTCATCGCGGGGCCGTTCGCGCAGCCGTCGAACCTCTTCCTGCATGGCGCGTTTTCTGCTGGGCGTAAACTACTGGCCGCGAAGCAGCGCGATGTACATGTGGCAGCGATTCGACATCGGCGAGATCCGCGACGACATGGTTCGTATCCGCGCTCTCGGCTTCGATCTCGTGCGCTTCTTCTTGACCTGGGAAACGTTCGCTCCGCAACGAGATCGAATCGACGAAGGAGCCCTGAAAAAGTTCGACGCGATCATCGACGCAATCGCTGCGGCGGGCCTGCGCGCGATGCCGACGCTCTTCTGCGGGCACATGAGCGGCGTCAATTGGATACCACGGTGGGCGCTCGACGAGCGTACGCCGCACGGGCGTTTTCGCACGATCGCCGGCGGAAGCTTTTCGCCGTACGGCGCCGGAGACTTCTACTGCGATGATGCACTGCTCGCCGCGCAACTGCTGCTGGCACGCGCGGTTGGTGCACGCGTTTCCGGCAACGCCGCGCTCTACGCGTGGGATCTCGGCAACGAGTTCTCAAACATGCGCGAGCCACAGACGCCGATGGACGCCGCTTCCTGGAGCGCGCTGCTCACCGAAGCGTTGCTCGAAGAGTCCGGGGCAGGTACGACGGCCGGAATCCACGGTGAAGATCTCGAACGAGATCGGCATATTCGCCCGTCGATGATCGCCGAGCCCTTACAGTTCGCAACCATGCACGGGTATCCGGTCTATAGCGTCTTCTCTCGTGGACGACTCGATACCCATGTGGTTCCATTTCTCTGCATGCTCGTGCAATCGTTCACGAAAAAGCCCTTGCTTTTCAGCGAATTTGGGAATCCCGAGTGTCCTCCTGGGGCAACCGAAGCCGGCGGTATCGCCTGTTTGAGCGAGGACGAGATGGTGGGGTACGCGCGCACCGTACTGCAGCGGCTCGTGCAGCAAGGCGCGATCGGCGCGATGTGGTGGTGCTGGGCCGATTACGATCCGACGCTCGCAACCTTGCCGCCGTTCGATCGCGCGCCGCACGAACTCCGCTTCGGCATCATCCGCGCGGACGGTAGCGAGAAACCGGTCGCCAAGGTTCTTTCGGCTTTTTCGCGAGAAGCACACGAAGCGATGGAGCCGCAGCCGCAACCGATCGACGAAAAACTCTACTATGCATCGTTGCCACGAGGCATCTTCGAGCGGTATCAGGACTATTGCCGCACGCATGACTGAAGGCCACGTCATCATCGTAACCGGTGCGAGCTCCGGCATCGGCCGAGCACTCGCGCGCGAAGCTGCTCGTAGCGGGTGGCGAGTGCTTCTCGTGGCGCGGCGGCGCGAACGGCTCGAGGCGTTGCAGCGCGAGATTCGCGCCGGCGGCGGCGCGGCAGAGATGCTCGTCGCCGACGTGTGCGAACCGCAATCGGCCGAGCGGATCGTCGACGCGGCGCTGCGGCAGTTCGCACGTATCGACGTCGTAGTCAACAACGCCGGGTACGGTGCCCCCGGCGCGCTGCTCGATCAGAGTGACGAGGCGCTGGACGTACAGTGGCGAGTGCACGTGGCGGCGCCGCTGCGGATCGCGCGCGCCGCACTGCCCTCGCTGCGGGCTACCTGTGGCGGCCTGGTCTTCGTCGGCTCTGGGCTCGCTCGCGTTCCGGCACCCTACTACGGCGGCTATTGCGCCGCAAAAGCGGCCGTTCGTGCGGCAGCGACGCAGCTCCGCAGAGAGCTGCGCCGCGACGGCGTCGCGGTAACCTACGTCGATCCCGGAGCGGTAGACACCGAATTCTCCGAGACCGCCGGGAAGCTGCGCGAACGGGATGCAATCGCCGTAACGCCGGAGCGCGTTGCGCGGGCCATGCTCCGCGGTATCGAGCGCCGGGCACGAGTCGTCAATGCCGTGCCGTTGCACGCGCTCGGTGCGACGCTGGGTGAATGGTTCCCGCGCATCAGCGACGCGGCCATCGCGCGCTGCGTGGCGGTCCCGGAGATCCCGGAGTCGCCAAAGCCTCTTTTCGCGGCCACCTCTCCATCGGTCGAAATGACCGAACCGGAGCACGCGTTGGAATCCGGTTTCGCACACGTGCTCTCGCCGGTGACGCGCCGCATGGAACGCGTGAAGTTACCGGTGGCCTTCGTTCGTGGACTACTCGACGTCGCCGGCACACGCATCGATCTGGGCGAAGCGGCGATGCGATGGACCGGGATGCCAAACAAGAACGAACGCGCCGCCTTACGCGAGGTGCTGGAGACGCTTGCCGGTGCGGGCTATTTGGAAAGCGCGGGCGAGGAGGCTTGGATCGTGCGACGAGCTGCGGATTGACGAAGCGCGCGTAATCCCATGGCGAGAAAGAAAAGTATCGTCGTGAAGAGGACGATCGTGGCGCCGCTCGAGCCTCGCGCGTAGTATGAAAGATAGAGACCGCCCAGCGCACTGATCCCTCCGAAACACATCGACAGGAGGAACATCGGCGCAAACCGCTGCGTCAACTGGTATGCGGCCGCCGCTGGCGTTACGAGCAGCGCGGCGACGAGCACGATGCCGACGGATTGAATGCCGATGATGACCGTGAGCGCTACCATGACGAGCAGCGCGTATTCGTAGAAACCGGCGTTGAGGCCGCAAGCCTGCGCGACGACAGGATCGAACGTCGTGCAGAGCAGACCGCGATAGAGGACGAGCAGCGCGACGGCAACGCCGACCGCCAGGCCCAGAATGGTGAAAAGATCTTTGGACTGCACGGCGAGGATGTCGCCGAAGAGAAAACTCTGCAGGTCGACGGCGTAGTTGCTTTGTCGGCTCATGAGAAAGACGCCAAGGGCGAATGCACTGGTGAAGAGGACGCCGATCGAGGTGTCCATCGAGATGCGCCCGCGACGGTGAACGAAACCGATCCCGAGGGAGGTGAGTACCGCGACGATTGCCGCGCCCGCATAATAGTTCGCTCCTCGGAGATACGCGATAACGATGCCGGCAAACGACGCATGCGCGATGCCATCACCGATAAATGCTAGCCGCCGAAGAATAACGAAAGTGCCCATCGCCGAGCAGAGTACGCCTACGGCGATAGCGGCGATCGCCGCGCGCTCCATGAACGCATAGTGAAACGGACCGAGTAGCAGATTCACGAGTGAATCTCCGGATGCTGCGCGTGCGCCTCGTGGGGCTCGTGGTCGGTGCGCAGATGGCCGTGCACGTGCGCGTGCTCTCGAATATTCCAGTAGACGCCGCAATCGCGAACGTGCCGAGGCTCGCCGATCGCCAACACGCGCTTGTCGAGCACCATCAGCCGGTCGAACCACTGCTCGACCGTGTCGAGATCGTGCGTCGACATCAATACGGGGAGGCCGCCGCCCACGAGTCTGCGCACGACGGTACGCAAAGCGGCTTCCGTTGTAGCATCGACGCCGGTGGTGGGTTCGTCGAGGAGGAGCAATTGGGGCTCCTGCGTGAGCGCGCGCGCGACGAAAACGCGCTGCTGCTGCCCGCCCGATAGTTCCGCAATGTGGCGCCGCGCAAAAGCACCCATATTTACCGCGTCGAGTGCTTGCTCGACTGCAGCTCGATCGCCGCTTCCGAACCGGCTCCAAAAGTGGAGCCGCGGAAAACGGCCCATCGATACGACGTCCCAGACGGTTGCCGGGAAGGACCAATCGACAGATTCGACTTGCGGCACGTAAGCGATGCTTCCAATCGGAACGTGGCCTGGCTCCTGGCCCAAGACCTCAAGCGAACCCTCTGCGACCTGCACCAATCCCGCGATCGCCTTGAGAAGTGTCGATTTTCCCGAACCGTTCGGCCCGACGATGCCGAGCGCTTCGCCTGGACCGACCTCGAACGTCACGCCGTCCAGCGCGACGAAATCGTCATAGCGAACGACCAGATCGCGTGCTCGAACCGCAGCCGTCATCGCATCGACTTCACGAT